>JBKPNJ010000065.1:0-14557 GCA_046732575.1 Actinomycetota bacterium | reverse complement strand
GCTGAGCCCGCTGCGCCGACGCCCGGCCGACGCCCATGGATTCTCGGTCCCGAGGTACCGACCGCGAGGCCGAGTGACCGGCCTCGCTCCTCACCGCGGCCCCTGCCTTGACGACTGCTGTGTCCCTGCCCGATCAACACGAAGGTGACAGCGATGGCAAGAACGCTCGTGCGGCGACTGTCGATCCTCCTGGCCCTGGCGCTGCTGGGGGCTGGTTGCGGCGGGGACGACGACTCGGGGTCGTCGTCGAGCTCGATCACCGTCTACACCTGCGTCGACGACTCGACGATCCAGGCGGTCAAAGACGCGTTCGAGGATGCGAATCCCGATGTCGACGTTCAGGTGTTCCGGGCGCCGACCGGTGACCTGAACGCACGCATCGCCAGCGAGACCCGCTCCGGTGGGCTCAAGGCTGACGTCGTCTGGGCGTGCGATCCGCTGACAATGCAGGGGTACGTCAACCAGGCTCTGGTCGGCGGTTGGACGCCTGAGGGGCAGTCGGGCATACCGGCTGCGTTCCGGACCCCCGACTACGTTGGTGTCGCCGTGCTCTACCTGGTCGCGATCTATCACGACGGTGTCCCGGTCCCCAAGGCGTGGTCCGATCTGACCGATCCCCAGTATGCCGACGCCGTGGCCGTGCCAGACCCGAACGTCGCAGCCTCGGCGCTCGGAGCGGTCGGCTACTTCGCCCATGCCAGCGGCTACGGTCTGCACTTCTACCAAGCGCTGAAGGCCAACGGCGCTGTACAGGTCAGCACGCCCGACGACGTCACCACCGGCGTCGCACAGGGCGTCTACAAGGCGGGGATCACCATCGCCAACTCGGCCTACCTCGCCCAGGAGGACGGGTCGCCGGTGGGCGTCGTCTGGCCGAAACCCGGGGCGGTCGGCGTCTACGGCCCGATCGCGCTCGCGGTCGACGCGGCGGATTCCCAACCGGCCAAGGACTTCATCTCGTATGCCGTCAGCCGGGCCGGCCAGACGACGATCGGGGAGGCCGGGTCGTATCCCAGCAGGGCCGGCGTCCCCGGACCGAAGATCCCGGCGTCCGCCCCGGTCGTGTTCCCCGACTGGCATACGGTCAGCTCCGACAAGGACGCACTGCTGGTGAGCTATTCGCATATCTTCGGCGGGTGAGATCACCGCAGTCGCGGCGCGCCGCACCGGCGCTCTGGTTCGCGACCGCGATGGTGCTGGCACTGACGGCGCTCCTTGTCGTGTTCCCGATCGTCCGGCTCGCACAGACGGCTGTGACCGAGGGCGGCGACAGCATCGGTGCCGTCCTGACCGCGCCCGGGATGGGCAGGGCGGTGGCCAACACGCTGCTGCTGGCATTCGCCGTCACCGCCGTCGCCGTGCCCATCGGGGCGGCGATGGCGCTGGCCATGCGCCTGCCGGGCCTGCCCGCCGTCGGCTTCTGGCGGGTGGCGGTGCTGCTGCCGCTGCTGGTCCCGCAGTTCGTCCTCGGCTACAGCTGGACCCAGGCGTACGGCAGGGCCGGGTTCACCGACGTCATGATCGGCCTCCCCTGGGCCGGCGTGCTCGGCCCTGCCGGCGTGACCGTGGTGCTCGTTGTCAACGCGGTGCCAGTGACGTACCTGCTGACGGCAGTGGGACTTGCCGCCCGCGCCGAACCGGACCTTGAACGGGCGGCGCGCGCCTCAGGTGCGGGCGCCGCCACCGTCCTACGGACCGTGACCGTGCCGCTGCTGCGCCCCTCCCTGATGGCAGCGGCGGTTCTGGTGTTCGTGCTCACCCTCGAGGACTTCGCAGTCCCGCAGGTGCTGGGGACGCCGGCCGGGTTCAGCACCGTGACGACCCGGATCTATCGGGACCTGTCGCTGGGCAGCGACCCGTTCTCGTTCATCGAGGCCGTCACGCTCGCGCTGCTGCTGGTGGGACTCGCCGCCGTCGTCGTCGGGCCGGCCGACAGCCTGCTCAGCCCCAGGCTGCGGACCGACCGGGTCGCTGACACCGAAGGAGCACCGATCGCCCGCCTCCAGCGATGGTCTGGCCGGTGGGTGGCTGTGGCCCTGGGCATCTACCTGACGTTCGCGGTCGTGCTGCCCCTGCTGGCCCTGCTCGCCGCTGCCATCACCCGGGCGGTGGGACTGCCTCCCCGCCCGGGCAACTGGACTCTCGACAACTTCCGTGAGGTGCTCGACCAGCGCACCTACGAAGCGATCGGACGCAGCTTCGGCCTCGCCGTCGTCGCCGCGAGCCTGCTCACCGTGCTCGGGCTCACAGTTGCGTTGCTCGAACGCCGGCAGGGGGCACGCGGCATCGGAACCCTCATCACGCTCACGCTGGTGCTGCCGGGCTCGACACTGGCGATCGCCCTGCTGATCGCCTACGGCCGCTGGATCGGCGGCTCACTCAGCCTGATCCTGCTCGCGTACCTGGCCAAGCTCTGGGCCTTCGGTCACCGGCCGATCGCGGGTGCCCTCGACCGGCTGGCCGCCGAGGAGGTCTACGCCGCGCGCGCCAGCGGAGCCGGGCCGGTCACCGCCCTTCGCACCGTCGCCGTGCGACCGCTCGCGCCGGCGTTGCTGGGTGCGTGGCTCATCTGTTGCGTGACCGCCTTGCATGAGGTCACGATGTCCAGCCTGCTGTATGGCCCCGGCAGCGAGACACTGGCCGTCGTGGTGCTCAACAGCCAGGAGCTTGGCCGAATCGGCCCGACAGCGGCACTGTCGGTGGTGCTCACGCTCGTCATCGCAGTGCCGGCGCTACCACTGTGGCTCCTGGTCCGTCGACTACGGTTGCCACCGGACGCAGGGCCGCCGCAGCCGGGCCCAGAGGCGCTCCATGCCAGCTGAGCCGGTAGCCGACACCCTGCTCAGCGTCCGCGACATCGCGGTCCGGTACGACGGGTCGGACGTGCTCAGTGGCGTCTCGCTGTCGGTCGCCGCAGGGGAGATCCTCGCGCTGCTCGGCCCGTCGGGGTCGGGAAAGTCCACGCTGCTTCATACGGTTGCCGGGTTCCTGCCGCCGTCCGCGGGCGAGGTCTGGCTGCATGGCCGACGGGTCGCCTCACCGGCACGGGTGACGGCGCCGGAGCATCGGGACATCGCAGTGGTCTTTCAGAACTACGCTCTGTGGCCGCACATGTCAGTCGTGGACACCGTCGCGTACCCGATGCGGCGTCGACACATCGCCGGCGCGACCGCCAGGCAGACCGCCCTGCGGATCCTCGACCGGCTGAACATCGCTCATCTCGCTGGTCGTCGACCCGCCGACCTGTCCGGCGGCGAACGGCAGCGGGTCGGCCTGGCCCGGGCGCTGGCACGGGACCCGTCGCTGTATCTCTTCGACGAACCCACGGCCCACCTGGACACACACGTCCGCGGGATCTTCCTCGAGGAGCTCATCACACGACAGCGCTCGACCGGTGCCGCGGCTCTCTACGCGACCCACGATGCGGAGGAGGCCCTCGCCCTGGCGGACCGGGTGGCCCTGCTGGACAGCGGCCGGCTGGTTCAGGTCGGGACCCCCGAGCAGGTGTACGCCGAACCGGTGAACCTGTGGGCGGCCAGGCTGACGGGCCCGGCGTCGTTGCTGAGCGCCGCGGTCGTCGCCGTCGAGGGCAGGCGGTGGACCCTCGATGTGGCCGGCACCCCCGTGGTCATCAGCTGCGACGGTTCCGGGGGTCGCCCCGCCGGTCCCGAGCGGTTCCTGGTCAGGCCGGGTTGGGCCCGCCTCGGAGGCAGCCTGAGCGGCGAGGTGCGAGCGGTGCGGTTTCGCGGACCGCACTGCGACTACCTGGTGGAGACCGGCGCCGGGGACGTGCTCATCCGCGACGCGCAGGCGCCGCGGATGCGGGTCGGGGACCGGCTGTCGTGGAGTCTCGATCGCGCCTGGCTGGTCGAGGACGGCTCCGAGACACGTGTGGGGGCACACCGATCCCCCGACCGCTGACGACGCGGGCGGCGGAGCGCGACACGTTCGGCGATGCCGCCGCGGTCGAGTGCACGCACCACTCCAGGCTCAGCCCAGCACCTTGGCCGGGCCGGCCTGGTTGGTGGAGTCGTTGACGATCGCCAGGTGACGCCGGGTGTAGTAGCGGAGCGAACCCAGCTGGCCCTCGGTCAGCCGGTCGCACACCCACTCCCAGTGCAAGGACACCCAGTCGCCGATCGCGAGGTCGGGCACCATCCCCACACCCCCCACGGAACGCACAGCCGTCTCTGTCTGTGGCGCGCCCATCGCGAGCACACGACCGTCCCAGGTCAGCGCCGACGACTCGACCACGACCTGGTCACCGTGCAGCGCGACCACCCGGCCCCACCGGATCCGGCAGCGGTCCAGGACAGTCAGCGCCTGCTCGGCCCGTCGGTCGTCCCCCAGCAGGCCGACCCAGGGATAGACGCAGAAGACCACGAAGCTGTGATGCGGGACACCGCCGCCCAGCACGCCGGCGGCGAGGTTCGGGAAGCCGGGACCGGCCTGGCGGCGGAACCGCTCGTCCATGGAGCCGGCGATGTTGGACAGCCCGATCTGGTCCAGCAGGGGATTTCCCACCCAGTACGCCTCGACGACGCGCCGGTCCAGCGGATCCGGGGAACCCGTCGCCCCGGCGATGAGCTCGAGGTACGGCCAGGCGCCCGCGAACTGGCGGGACAGCGCGGTGAGCCCGCCGTCGACCGTGCCGGTGACGCCGTACTCGAAGAACGTCGAGCTCTCGGCCGGGCCGCAGTACCCGTGCTGGTTGGGCGGGAACGCATACCGCACGAACAGAACCGGCCCGGGCGCCGGTTCACCGGTTCCCGCTGCTCCGGTGGTCGAGCCGTCGACCTGATGCGGCTGGCGGGACTTGGTGTCCATCCTGGCGATCACCCTCAACGTCGAGCAGCTGATGCGTCACTGCTTGCTGTGCGGCGGGCTGGTTCCGAGCGACGCCAGGGCGTCGCGGGCCTCCGGAGCCGACATCCGCTCGAGCCCGAACCCGCTGTGGACCAAGATATAGTCTCCCGGCCGCAGTTCCCCGGCGACCATCGCGACGTTGATCTCACGCAGCACTCCGGCGATGTCGACCTGCGCGACGTCTGAGCCGGCCTGGAACGCCACGACCTGGCCCGGCAGCCCTAGGCACACAGCCGCTCAGCCGCCGATCGCCGACATCGGCCGCACCGGCTGCAGGAAGGACACGTCATCGATTCCGTGACCGGGGCGCTTGACCCACATGGCCGAGCGCCAGCGCTGCGCGATGTCCTCGTCCGAGGCGCGGCTGCGCAACGCGGCGCGCAGATCCGACTCCTCCCGCGCGAAAAGGCAGTTGCGGACCTGGCCGTCGGCGGTGATGCGGACCCGGTCGCAGTCACCGCAGAACGGCCGGGTGACCGAAGCGATGACCCCGACGGTCGCGGGCCCGCCATTGACCAGGAAGCGCTCCGCCGGCGCGCTGCCACGGGGCTCCTCGTCCGGAGTGAGCAGGAACTCCTGGTCGAGGGCAGCGAAGATCTCGTCGGCGGTGATCATGGTGTCGCGGCGCCACCCGTGCTGTGCGTCGAGGGGCATCTGCTCGATGAACCGCAGCTCGTACCCGCGGGCGATGCACCAGCGCAGCAGCTCCGCGGGCTGGTCGTCGTTCACACCGCGCATGAGCACGGCGTTGACCTTCACCGGTGTCAATCCGGCACGGGCGGCAGCGGCGAGGCCCTCGACCACGTCGGCGAACCGGTCCCGCCGGGTGATCTGCCGGAAGGTGTCCTCGCGGACCGTGTCGAGGCTGACGTTGACCCGGTTGAGCCCCGCTGTCCGCAAGGCGACGGCGGTGCGGGCCAGACCGATACCGTTCGTGGTCACCGCCAGCCACGGGCGCGGCGTCAGCGCGGCGCAGCGGCGGACGATGTCGACGAACCCGCGCCGGACCAGCGGCTCCCCTCCGGTGAACCGGACCTCGGTCACGCCTAGACGCTCGACGGCGATGCTGATCAGCCGCACCACCTCGTCGTCGGTGAGGGTGTCCACGGTCGGCATCCAGTCCAGGCCCTCGGCCGGCATGCAGTAGCTGCATCTCAGGTTGCACCGGTCGGTCAGGGAGACACGCAGGTCGGTGGCGACCCGGCCGTACCGGTCGCTCAGCCCGTCGGGACTGGTGGCTTGGGCACGCTCGGGGTCTCGGATCACTCCGACAGCCTACGTGCATCCGCTGCGAAACGATGCAGGTCACCGCGGCGTCGACCCGGCACCTTACGGAGTCACCTCCCGGGTTACGTTCCTCACGTGTTCAGGTTCGTGCTGAGCTGGCGCTGGGTGGGCTTCGCGGTCATGGTGGTCGCTTTGTCGCTGCTGTTCGTCCGGCTGGGCATCTGGCAGTTCCATCGGCTCGACGAGCGTCACCGCAGCAATGCCGTCGCCGAGCACAACCTGGCCGCCGCCCCGGTGGACGTGACGCGGCTGCTCTCCCCGACCACCCCCGTGCCGGACTCGCTGCAGTGGCGACGTGTGTTCGCGACCGGCACCTTCGACGTCGCCCACCAGCTGCTGCTCAGGTACCAGACGCGCGACGGCGAGCCCGGCGTCGACGTGATCACGCCGCTGATCACCGGCACCGGCAGCGCCGTGCTGGTGGACAGGGGCTGGCTGGCGACCGCCAACAGCGGACAGGCCAACCCCGATGTGCCGGCGCCCGCACCGGGTCCGACCACGGTGATCGGATGGCTGAGGCCTGATCAGAGCGGCGACTCCGACCAGCTCGCCGTGGAGGACGGCTCGGTCAGGCTCGTCTCGAGCACCGGCATCGGACCGGAGCTGCCGTACCCGGTCTACCGCGGCTATGTCGCGATGACGTCGGCCAAGCCGGCGCCGGCGACGCCGTTGCGTCCTCCGGACCCGCCCGAGCTCGACTCCGGTCCCCACTTCTTCTACGGGCTGCAGTGGTTCTTCTTCGCCGCGCTCGCGGTGTTCGGCTGGTTCTACTTCGCGTGGACCGAGGCCACCGCGAGACGGCGACCGGCCGCCGCCCAGCATCCCGTTCCGCCGGCCGTCCCGCGCCTGTGACGCGCTAGCTGCGGACCAGAGCCGGGAGCACCTCGCTGATGGGGTCGCGGACCACCGCGTCGGCAAGCCCGTCGTAGGGGGTCGGCTGCGCATTGACAACGATCAGCCGGGCGCCGCTGTCCTTGGCGACGTTGCACAGCCAGGCAGCCGGCTGGACCTGCAGGGAAGTACCGACGGTCAGGAGCAGCTCAGCCGACCGGGCGGCGTTCACGGCGGCGGCGAGCACCTGCCGGTCCAGCTGCTGGCCGAACGAGATCGTCGCGGACTTGAGAATTCCGCCGCAGCGCAGGCAGGGCGGGTCCTGCTCGCCGGCGTCCACCCGCGCCAGCGCGTCAGCCATGCGCGTGCGGTCACGGCAGCCGAGGCACTCGACCTCCCACACGGTGCCGTGCAGCTCGATGACACGGGCGGGTGACGAACCGGCCCGCTGATGGAGCTCGTCGATGTTCTGGGTGACGATGGCGGTGAGCCGCCCCTGCCGCTCGAGCTCGACCAGAGCGTGGTGCCCGGCGTTGGGCTCGGCGGTCCAGGCGGCGTGCTGGCGGCGGGTGCGCCACGACCGGACGCGCACCTCCCGGTCGCTGACATAGCTCTGCAGCGTGAACATCTGCTGGGCGGCGGGATTCTGGGTCCAGACACCCCGGGGTCCCCGGAAGTCCGGAATACCGGAGTCGGTGGAGATCCCCGCGCCGGACAGCGAGGTGATCGCGGCGGACTCCCTGACCCATTCGGCGGCGGCGTCGGCGTTCTTCCCGGTCACGGTGATCGAAGCACTCCCCCGTCCACGGGCACCATGGTCCCGGTGAGGTACGACGCAGCTGGAGACAACACGAAGGCAGCGACCCGGCCGAACTCCTCCGGTCTGCCGTAGCGCCGGAGCGGGATCGATGCCTCGCCCCGGGCGCGTGCCTGCACTGCGTCCCCGGCCGACTCGTCGAGCTCGCGGGTCCGGGCGGTGTCGATGCGGCCCGGGAGCAACCCGTTGACGCGGAAACCCTGTGGCCCCAGTTCGTCTGCCAGGGTCTTGGCCACCATGGCCAGCCCTGGACGCAGCCCGTTGGAGACGGCGAGGCCGGCGATCGGCTGACGCACCGAGGTCGACAGCACGAACGCGAGCGCCGCACCGGGCTCCGCCGCCGCCGCCACCACCCGCGCGATGCGGACGGCACCGAGGAACACCGACTCGAAGGCACCACGCCACTGCTGGTCACTGACGTCCATCACCGATCCGGCCGGCGGGCCTCCGACGCTGACCAGCCCGCCGTCGAGGCGCCCGAATCGTCCCTGTGCCGCCTCGACGAGCCGGTCCGCGGTGGCCTCCTCGGCGTTGTCGGCCGCGAGCCCCACGCAGGAGTCCGCCCCCAGCGCTGACTCCAGATCCCCGACGGACCGCTGGCTCCGCGAGGAGACGACCACCCTGGCGCCCTCGGCGACAAGGGTCTCGGCAGCCGCGCGCCCGAGCCCGGAGCTGGCGCCGGTCACGATGAACACTCGCCCGTCGAGTCCCAGATCCATGCCGACATCCTGCCCTGACTAGGGCGCGGCCACCGGGTCGGGCTCGCGTGGCATGAACTGCGTGCGGTACAGGTCGGCGTACATGCCACCCTCCGCCAGCAGCTGGTCGTGCGTGCCCCGTTGGACGACGCGGCCGCCGTCGACCACAAGGATCAGATCCGCGTTGCGCACAGTCGAGAGCCGGTGCGCGATGACCAGCGACGTACGGCCCTGCAGCGCCATGTCGAGGGCCTGCTGGACGGCGACCTCCGACTCGGAGTCCAGGTGCGCCGTCGCCTCGTCGAGAACCACTATCCGCGGC
Source organism: Actinomycetota bacterium (assembly GCA_046732575.1). Taxonomy (GTDB): domain Bacteria; phylum Actinomycetota; class Actinomycetes; order Propionibacteriales; family Nocardioidaceae; genus JBKPNJ01. Next base: position 5,736 of record JBKPNJ010000065.1, on the reverse strand, counting down.
GCCTTGAGCAGCAGCCGGGCGATCGCCAGCCGCTGCCGCTCACCACCAGACAGCCGGTAGCCCCGATCACCAACCATCGTGTCCAGGCCATCGGGCAGGGACGCGACCAGCGGCCAGATCTGCGCGGCCCGCAGGGCGTCCTCGATCTCGTCGTCGGTCGCATCCGCCCGGGCGTACCGGAGATTGCCGCGGATCGTGTCGTGGAACATGTGGGCGTCCTGGGTGACGTACCCGATCGCACCGTGCAACGACTCCAGCGACGCGTCTCGGACGTCCACGCCGGCGACCTTGACGGCACCGCCGGTGACGTCGTAGAGCCGGGCGACCAGGTGCGTGATAGTGGTCTTCCCGGCCCCCGAGGGCCCGACCAACGCCACCAGCTGACCGGGTTCGGCGACGAAGCTCACGTCGTGCAGCACATCGGTGCCGGCCCGGGAGTCCAGCACCGCGACGGACTCAAGGCTGGCCAGAGAGATCTCATCCGCGCTGGGGTAGCGAAAGTCGACACCGGCGAACTCGACACTCGCCGCACGCTCCGGCAGCTGCTGAGGGTCCTCCCGCTCCACGATCATCGGCTCGAGGTCGAGCACCTCGAAGACCCGCTCGAAGGAGACCAGCGCGGTCATCACGTCGACTCGGACGTTGGCCAGTGCCGTCAGCGGACCGTACAGGCGGCTCATCAGGGCGGCCAACGCCAGCAGCGTCCCCACGCTGAGCGAACCGTGCGACGCCAGCACACCGCCGACGCCGTAGACCACTGCCGTCGCGATCGCGGCTACCAGGGTGAGCGCGGAGAAGAAGATCCGGCCGATCATCGCGATGCGGATTCCAAGATCGCGCACCCGAGCCGAGCGGGCCCCGAACTCGACGTCCTCGGTGGCCTGCTGGCCGAACAGCTTGACCAGCATCGCACCGCCGACGTTGAAGCGCTCGGTCATCATCGTGGACATGTCGGCGTTCTGCTGCATCTGCTCGTACGTCAGCCCCGACAGCCTTCGGCCGGCCCATTTCGCCGGCAGCAGGAACACGGGGAGCATCGCCACCGCGATCAGCGTGATCTGCCAGGAGAGCACGAGCATGGCGACGCCGACCAGGAGCAGGCTGATGATGTTGCTCACCACTCCGGACAGCGTGGAGGTGAAGGCACGCTGCGCGCCGATCACGTCGTTGTTAAGGCGCGAGACCAGGGCGCCGGTCTGGGTGCGCGTGAAGAACGCCAGCGGCATCCGCTGTACGTGGGAGAACACGCGGATGCGCAGGTCGTAGATCAGCCCCTCACCGATCCGGGCCGAATACCACCGCTCGATCAGCGTCAACGCTGCCTGGCCGAACGCGAGGAGCGCGATGGCCACGGCGAGCCAGGTGACGAGCACCGGGTCGTGCTTGAGCACCCCGTCGTCGATGATGCGCTTGAACAGCAGCGGGGTCAGCACCGCCAGTCCGGCATCGACCACCGTGAACACCAGGAACAGCACGATCTGAGTGAGGTAGGGCCTGGCGAAGGCGGCGATTCGCCGCAGGGTGCCCGGCGCGAGCTGGTGCTTGGCGACCGTCGAGTCAGCGGCATAGGAGTGCCATGCGCGGCCTCGTCCAGCCCCCATCGGCATGCTCACGGGCGACCCCCTTCCACGTTTGCGGGTCGTCGGGTCAACGTGACGGAGAGTCGCTTTCTTCCCGTGCGAGCGCGAGAGCCCGCAGTCGACGGGCCTGCGCGGCGGCTTCGCGGGCCCGCTGCCCGTCGTAGTCGGCGTGCACCGCGGCGAGCAACAGCGCCTTCGTCTCGGCGACGGCACCAGCCGGGACCGAGAGCAGCGCAGCACAGAGATCGCGGACCGTGCCCGCCAGCTCGGCCTGCGGCACCACGGCGTTGACCAGGCCGATGCCGGCGGCTTCACTGGCGCCCACCCACCGGGAGGTGGCGCAGATCTCGAGCGCGCGGGCGTAGCCGACCAGGTCGACCAGTGGCTTGGTCCCTGCCAGGTCGGGGACCAAGCCAAGCGCCGGCTCCCGCATGCAGAACCGTGCGTCGTCCGCGACCACCCGCAGGTCGCAGGCGAGCGCGAGCTGGAAGCCCGCGCCCACGGCCTCCCCGTGCACGGCGGCGATGCTCACCCGCCGCGGGTCACGCCACCACACGAACGCCTCCTGGAACCGTGCGATCGTGTGCGCGATCGCGTCGTCGTCGCGGGCGGCCAGGTCAAGCAGGGACTGCGCGCCGGGCAGTCCGCCGGCGGTCAGCAACCGGACGTCGAGCCCGGCACAGAACGACGGCCCCTCGGCGGTGACCACCACGATCCGTACCGCATCGGGCAGTGCGCCACCGATTCGTGCAAGCGCCGCCCACGTGGCGGGAGTCTGGGCATTGCGGGCAGCCGGATTGGCCAGGACCACCGTGGCGATCGGGCCGTCGACCTCCAGGCGCAACCCCGCATCGCCCAGCTCCTGCGTGCTCATCGGGTGCACGGGGCCCGATCCTATTCGTTGCGCCGGTCGCCGCTGCCCACGTCTGCGGGGCCCTCGGCGCGGCGCGGGCACTGTGCCTGTCGCCCGTCAGGCCAGGGCGACCAGGTCGAGGTAGCTCTCGTTCCACAGGTCCTCGTCGCCGTCGGGCAGGATGAGCACGCGGTCCGGTTGCAGCGCGGCGACGGCACCCTCGTCGTGCGTGACAAGCACGATCGCGCCCGCGTACGAACGGATCGCCCCGAGCACCTCCTGACGCGAGGCCGGGTCGAGGTTGTTGGTCGGCTCGTCGAGCAGCAGGACGTTCGCGGCGGACACGACGAGCGTGGCCAGCGCCAGGCGGGTCTTCTCCCCTCCGGACAGCACCCGAGCCGGCTTGGCCGAGTCGTCGCCGGAGAACAGGAACGAGCCGAGCACAGAGCGGGCCTCGGCGTCGGTGAGCTGGGGCGCCGCGTGCCGCATGTTCTCAAGGACGGTGCGGTCGACGTCCAGCGTCTCGTGCTCCTGGGCGTAGTACCCCAGCTTCAGTCCATGACCCGGATTGACCCCGCCGGTGTCCGGGAGGTCAAGCCCGGCCAGGATCCGCAGCAGGGTCGTCTTGCCTGCCCCGTTCAGCCCCAGGACGACGACCCTGCTGCCGCGGTCGACGGCCAGGTCCACATCGGTGAACACCTCGAGCGACCCGTACGACTTCGACAGGCTGCCGGCGGTCAGTGGCGTCCTCCCGCACGGCGCCGGGGCAGGGAACCGGATCCTTGCCACCCGCTCGGAGCGTCGCTCACTCTCCAGGCCGGCCATCAGCCGCTGAGCCCGTCTGGCCATGTTCTGCGCCGCGGTCGCCTTGGTCGCCTTCGCGCGCATCTTGTTCGCCTGCTCCATCAGGGCGCCGGCCTTGCGCTCGGCGTTCGCCCGCTCGCGTCTGCGCCGTCGCTCGTCGGTCTCACGCTGCTGCAGGTACGCACTCCAGCCGACGTTGTAGACGTCGACCTCGGCGCGGCTCGCGTCCAGGTGCAGCACCTTGTTGACAGTGTTCTCCAGCAGAGCGACGTCGTGGCTGATCACCACCAGCCCGCCCTTGTGCGCCTTGAGGAAGTCGCGCAGCCAGCCGATCGAGTCCGCGTCGAGATGGTTCGTCGGCTCGTCGAGCAGCAGCGTCTCGGCGCCCGAGAACAGGATCCGGGCCAGCTCGACCCGCCGGCGCTGGCCACCGGACAGCGTCTTGAGCGACTGCCCCAGCACCCGCTCCGGCAGACCGAGGCTCGATGCGATCTGCGCCGCCTCCGACTCCGCGGCGTATCCGCCGGCCGCGTGCAGCTCGGCGTCGGCCCGCGTGTACCGCGCCATCGCCCGCTCCTGCTGAGCACCGTCGGTCGTGGACATCTGGCGCTCGGCCTCGCGGAGCCGGGCGATGAACTCGTCGAGCCCGCGCGCGGAGAGGATCCGGTCCCTCGCGGTCTCCTCCGGATCCCCGGTTCGCGGGTCCTGCGGTAGGTACCCCACCGACGCCGTACGCGTCACCGAACCGGCAGCCGGCAGCGCCTCCCCTGCCAGGATGCGGGTCAGGCTCGTCTTACCCGCGCCGTTACGCCCCACCAGTCCGACCTTGTCACCGGTGCCGATGCGGAAGCTCGCGCTCGCGATGAGCAGGCTCGACCCGGCGCGGACCTCGAGGTTGTGGGCGGTGATCATGAACGGACGCGCTCCCTGCACGAGACTCGGACCTGAGGGCGACGACGACGTCGCGCGCGGCGGCGTCAGGGTTTCGAACTAGTCCGTCTCGGGCATCATGGTCGCCTAGCCTACCGGCGGACGGTGAGCGCTCCGAGCAGCGAGAGGGTCAACGCATGCGCTTCAACCCGAAGGCAAGGCTCAACACCTCACAGATCCGGGACCGGCGGGGACGACGGTCCAGCGGCGGTGGGCTCGGCGGGCTCGCCGCCGGCGGCAGAGGCATTCCCGGGGGACTGCCTGCCGGCGGAGGTGCGATCGGGATCATCCTCGCGCTGATCGTCGCATTCGTCGTCTTCAAGTCCGGTGGGTCGGCCAGCCCCACCTCGACGACCGACGGCACCACCACCTCCTCCGACATCCAGGAGCGGTGCCAGACCGGAGAAGACGCCAACCAGTACGAGGACTGCGCGATCATCGCCGACGTGAACTCGATCCAGGCATTCTGGAAGGCGGCGCTGCCCAGGCAGACCGGCGACGACTACATCGACGTACCCACTGAGTGGTTCACGGGGTCGACCGAGACCGGCTGCGGCAATGCGACGTCTGCGGTCGGCCCGTTCTACTGCCCGAAGGACACCACCGTCTACATCGACCTGACGTTCTTCGACGAGATGCTCAAGGGCCAGCTCGGCGCGCAGGGCGGCCCGTTCTCGGAGGCCTATGTCCTCGCCCACGAGTACGGCCACCACGTGCAGGACATCCTCGGGACCATGGATCAGATGAAGACGTTCCAGGGACCGAAGAGCGACTCCGTGCGGTTGGAGCTCCAGGCTGACTGCTTCGCCGGGGTCTGGACGAAGTACGCAACCGAGACGCCGGACGAGACCGGCCAGCCGTACATACTCGAGCTCACCCAGGACGACATCAACGCCGCCCTCGATGCGGCCCAGGCGGTCGGCGACGACAGGATCCAGGAGCGCAGCGAGGGTCGCGTCAACCCCGAGCAGTGGACCCACGGCTCATCGGCGCAGCGTCAGTACTGGTTCACCCGGGGGATGCAGCAGGGGACGGTCAGCGGTTGCGACACGTTCGGGACCGACGACCTCGGCGGCTAGCCGGCCGCCCCGGTCGTGGCTGCGGCCATCGTCAGGCGTTCTGCCAGAGCCCCATCAGGTTGCCCTCGCTGTCCTTGAAGTAGGCGGCGAACCCCATGTCCATCACCGGCGTCTTGGCCGTGACCGTCGACCCGCCGAGCGACCCGATTGTCTCCAGTGCCTTGTCGATGTCGTCGACGGCGATCGTGATCACCGGCGTGGTGGTCGGACCCTCGCGCTTCATCATTCCGCCGTTGATCGCGCCGGCGTCGGTCGGCATGCCCTGGTCGTCGGTAGGAGTGGTCCGAACCATCGTGTAGTTCATCTCGGGCATCGGATCGAGGTTCCAGTCGAAGGCCGTCCGGTAGAAGTTCTGCGCCCGGTCGAGGTCGTCAGCCGGGATCTCGAAGTGCACGACACGGCCGCTCATGGCCAGCCCACCTTCCGCTTGAGGGGACGGGGTCAGGCGCCGGTCGGCGCCCTGGGTGCAGGCTACGCCGGCAGCTGCCTG
>JBKPNJ010000064.1:0-7412 GCA_046732575.1 Actinomycetota bacterium | reverse complement strand
CGCGGCCGGCGGCATGCCTTCCTCGTCACCAAGCCCCCGTTCGTCACCCCATCGGTCTGACCCACACCACGATCCGACAGTTGTTCAGCACGATCCGACAGTTGTTCAGCACGATCCGACAGTTGTTCGCCACGATCCGACAGTTGTTCGCCACGATCCGACAGTTGTTCGCCACGATCCGACAGCTGTTCGCCACGATCCGACAGCTGACGCCGCCGTACCTGTCAGCTGATGACCAGGACGAGCAGCGCGACAGTGGTCGTCAGCTCGGTGACGGCGCCGAGCACGTCACCGGTGATGCCACCGAGCCACCGCGTGGCCAGCGCCACCAGGATCGCTGACGAGACTGCCCCGACCACTACCGCGGCGGCGGCCAGCCCAGCGTCCGGCCCAGGCAGGGCGAGTGCCGCGAGGACGGCCACGAACAGCGCGCAGGCGGAAGCCAACGCCAGCCCGGCCGGTGCCACCGAACCCGCCACGCTGCTGCCGAGCCCGGTGTCTCGCGCGGCTGGGAACCGCCGCAGGCACGCCACCGCAATCGACAGCCGGCCGGAGGTCAGCGCCACGATGCACACGGTGGGTGACTGCCCCCTGCCGATGGCCTGGTCGAGGGCAGCGAACTGCGTCAGCAGTACGAGCACGACAGCACAGACCCCGAACGGGCCGATGTCGCCGCGCTTCATGACCGACAGAGCCGATTCGCGCGATCGGCCGGCGCCCAGCCCGTCGAACGTGTCCGCCAGGCCGTCGAGATGTATCGCACCGGTGACAACGACGACGAAGCCAAGCCCGAGCACAGCACTCAGGGCGGGTGACCATCCACACATTCCGCAGAGCCGGATGACGACCGCGAGGGCCGATCCGAGCACGGCACCCACCATCGGCGCGAGCATCATCGCCTGACCGGCGACACGTCGGTCCAGAGACGTGGGAGCGGAAACCGGCAGCACGGTCAGCGTCCCGACCGCGAGTCGCCACGGGTTCAGCGGCGTCACAGCGTGAGGACGCGGCCGGCGACGCACAGGAGGACCTCGTCCGACGCGGCCGCCATCGAGGCATTGAGGTGCCCGAGGAGGTCGCGGAAGCGTCTGCCGGCGCTCGTGTCCGGCACGATTCCGCTGCCGACCTCATTGGTCACCGCGACCGCGCGTCGACGCGTACGGCGCCAGGCGGCCACCAGCTCGTCGATGCGTTCCCTGACCAGCGGCTGCGCATCTACCCAGTCACCATCGTCCCAGGCGTGACCCTCATCCATCACTCTGGTGAGCCAGAGCGTCAAGCAGTCAACCAGGAGCGGCGGGCCGCGTTCGTCGAGCAGCGCCACGAGGTCCGGTGACTCGACGGTCCGCCAGCCAACGCGCCGGTGCCGTTGGTGTTCGTAGATCCGCGACTGCCATTCGTGATCGCGCTCGTCGCGGGCCGCGGTTGCCGCGTACACGACGTTGTCGGCGGCCGCTAGCCGCCGCTCGGCCTCCCGCGACTTACCTGACCGCGCGCCACCGAGGACGAGCGTCGTGACCGGCTCCCGGTCCGGGACCGATACGCGAATCCGGTGTCCGAGGTCCGACCGGATGTCGTAGTGCCGACCATCCGGATCTGCGACGACCGTGTAATTGCCCGCGGCGACCTGCTGACCCGGCCACAGGGGTCCGACGACGTAGTCCCCCGGGGGCGCTGGCGCGTCATCGAGGGTCCTCAGCGCGATCGTGTCGTCGATCAGCCAGCACCCGGCGTCGACTGCCTCGACCTTCACGCGCGGAGGTCCGGGGCCACGTGGGCGGCGGAGTTCTTCGCCCCCGTGCCGCCACAGTCGGCCTCATCGAAGGCCACCGGCACGTCGAAAGCGGCACGACGCGCCGCCCGGCGCAGCGCCGCGAGCACCGGACCTCCAACCATCAGAACCATGACCATGTTCAGCGCACCGCGCGGCAGGTCCCAGCCAAGGGAGGTCGTTGCCCAAAAGAGCGCGTAGCGGTGCATGTTGTCGGCCAGAGAGTCCCCCGGCACGAACGTGACCGCGGGGGCGTACGCAGCGAAGGGCCAGAACCAGAGATTCAGCAGCGCGCCGTACAGGATTCCGCTCACCATGCCGTACGCCGCCAGCACGACGATCTCGAGCCGGCCCTGGACGGCAGGCAGGCATCCGGCGAAGAAGCCCATCCAACCGGCGCCGAACATCTGGAACGGCAGCCACGGTCCGATTCCCCCGGTCAGCAGACCCCCGGAGAAGATGGTCAAGGCTCCGAGCACGAACCCGAAACCTCGGCCGAACACGCGGCCACCAACGAGGACGACCAGGAAGCTCGGCTCGAAGCCGGCGGCCCCGGGCCCGAGCGCACGTAGCGCCGCCCCGACCGCGGCGAGCATGCCCAGCATCGCTACGGCCTTGGCGTCGAGCCCGCCCTCGATCAGCTCCGCCAGGATGACTCCGGCCAGCAGTGGCAGGAGCAGTACGAACAGCCAGGGGGCATCCGCAGAGTGCGACGTGTCAAGGGCACTTCCGGGATCGGTGAACAGCGGCCAGGAGAACGCCACAAGGCCGATCATGGAGGTCACGGCCAGCACCGCCGCTGACCGTGCGTGCAGCGGAACGAGAGGTCCCACACCCGGAGACGATCTCCTCATGACGCCCGGTCCAGCGCTGCGGCGACCCCTTCGACGGTGAGCCAGGCGGCGGGCGCGAGCACCTTGGACACCTGCGGGGCGAAGGCCGGAGATGCCACGACAACCTCGTGCGTCGGCCCGTCGGCGACTACTTCGCCGTCACCGAGCACGACAACCCGATGCGCCGCCTCCGCCACCAGTTCCACGTCATGGGTGGCCAGCACGATCCCGAGGCCTTCGGCGGCCAACGCCGTAACGATGCCGACGAGCCGACGCTTCGCCGCATAGTCCAAACCCCGGGTGGGCTCATCGAGCAGCAGGAGCGCCGGGCGCGCGGTCAGGACGACGGCGAGCGCCAAGCTGAGCCGCTGCCCCTCCGACAGGTCCTGGGGATGCCGAGCGCCCGGCACCCCGGTGGCCAGTCGCTCGAACAGCGCCCGGCAGGTGCCGGTCGGCGCGGCGGCGTCACGGTCGGCCTGGGCGCACTCCTGGGCAACCGTCTCCGCATAGAGCAGGTCGGCGGCCTCCTGCGGTAACAGTCCAGCAGCGGCGATCATCGCCTGCGGAGAAGTCTCGAACGGGGAGCGTCCGCCGATCGAGATGGTCCCGCTGGCCGGCCTGATCAGGCCGACCAGCGCCTTGAGCAGCGTTGACTTGCCGGCGCCGTTGCGGCCCATCAAAGCGACGACCTCACCGGCCCGCAACGACAGGGTGACGTCGCGCAATGCCGGCCTGCCCGCGTAGCTCACCACCAGGCTCCGTGTCGACGCGAGCACCTCACGCTTCCCAGCCGAAGCCACCGACGGGCGAGCGTCCTTGAGTCGGTCGCGCAGCGAGGCGGCGCGCCGGCGCGCGTCACGCACGGAGAGCGGCAGCGGTGACCACCCCGCGAGCCGTCCGAGCTCCACCACCGGAGGCGCGATCGGCGAGAGTTCCATCACGTCCGCTGGCTCTCCGATGACCACCGGCGCCCCGTGTCCCGGCACGTACATCACCCGGTCCGCGTACTGCACCACCCGCTCGAGGCGGTGCTCCGCGAGCAGCACCGTCAGCCCCAGGTCGTCGACCAGCCGTTGCACCGCCGAGAGCACCTCCTCGGCCGCCTGTGGGTCGAGTGCGGAGGTGGGTTCATCGAGAACCAGGACGCGCGGATGGGTGGTCAGGACCGCCCCGATCGCCACGCGTTGTTGCTGTCCTCCGGACAGGCTGGCAAGCGGCTGCTGACGCTGGGCCGACAGGCCCAGCAGGTCGAGGGTCTCCTCGACCCTCTTGCGCATCACGTTGTGGGCCAGACCGAGGCTTTCCATCCCGTACGCAAGCTCGTCCTCGACGATGTCGGTGACGAAGCCCGACAGCGGGTCCTGTCCCACGATCCCGACGACGTCGGCGAGGTCGCGCGGACGGTGCGTCCTGGTGTCTCGGCCGTCGACGGTGACGCGGCCGCGCAAGGTGCCGCCGGTGAAGTGAGGCACGAGCCCGTTGACGGCCCGCAGCAGGGTGGACTTCCCCGATCCGGTCTCGCCGATGACCAGACACAGCTCACCCTCGGGGAGCTCGAACGAAAGGTCTCTGAGCACCGGAGCGTCCGCTCCCGCATACGTCATGGTGACGTTCTCGAACGTGATCATGCGGCGACGCCGGCAGCCGGGTGGACCTCACGCCGGGGGGCGGGCCACCGTGTGATCGGTACGGGTTCGGGCGCCAGCCAGGCCGGCGCCAGCGCGACCAACAGGCCAACGACAGCCGTCAACGGCACCGGCGGTACGGTCAGCGGGTCCGCGAGATGAAGAGCGAGCGGGTCGAGCGCCCCGGTCACGAACATGACGCCCACCGCCACCAGGCTCGACGCGGTCACCAGCCACTCCGGCAGCGCCCACGGGTCGGGACGGTATCTGGTGCGCTTGGTCCGGCGGCTACCCACGAACATTCCGGCACCGGCGACCAGCGAGCCCGCGATCAGCGCCGGCAAGCCCAGGAGGGCCGAAGAGCTGCCGTCCAGGAGCCCGTAGCAGCCGACACAGATCCCCAGCAGTCCCGCCGCGACCAGCGATCCGGTCAGCCGGCGGGACAGCCGACTCGCATCGTTTGTCCGGCCGTACCCGCGTGAGTCCATCGCCGCAGCCAGCTCGACGGAGCGTTCGAGTGCGCCCTCGAGGACGGGAAGCGCGGTCCGCCGCAGGCTCGACAGCCCGCGCGAGTCCTGGCCCCGCAGCCGATGCGCCGCGCGAATGCGGGCGGCGTTCGTCACCAGCTGCGGTGCGAACGTGAGCGCGACGACCATCGCCACACCCATCTCGTACAGCGCACCCGGCACGCAGCGGAGCAGCCGCCGTGCGCTTGCCAGCGAGTTGATCGCGCCGACGCAGCACAGGATCGTCGCGAGCTGGAGGCCCTCGTAGAACGCACGGAGGACCGCCTCCGCCGTCACCGCTCCGCCGAGCTTGAGACCGGCCATCCAGTCCGGCAGCGGGACCTCCGGCAAGGTGAACAAGACAACAGCCCCTTGCCCGACGTCGGACAGCAGCGCCTGAAGGACGATGCGGATCGCGATCACGACGAGGCCGAGCTTGAGGAAGGCGCCGTAGGAGCCGGCCCAGGGTGCGTCACTGCGCCGGGCGGCGACGACAAAGCCGGCGATGACCAGGATCAGGATGAGCAGCACTGGATTGGTCGTGCGGCTCGCCGCCGCCGCCAGGCCGATCCCCCACAGCCACCAGGCGCCCGGGTGGAGGTTGCGCGGGTATGCCGGACTGTGGACGGGTCGCATGACCGGTCAGGCCGCCCGGCGGCGAACGGTGAGCACTGCGGCTGCGCCTATCACGACGACGAGCACGCCAACGCCGACGAGGACCCACGGGAAGCTGTCGTCCTGGTCCTGCTCGGCTGACTGTGCCGCGGTGTCCACCGCGTTGTTGGCTCCGCCCGGCGACGCTGTGGGCGTGTCACTGTCGATCTGGAGCTGCACTCCGGGTTCGCTCTTGGGGATCGTGGCGTTCTTGACGGTTTCGAAGCACCCGCTCGCGGGATAGCCGTCGATACCGCAGATGCCCTTGTCGACGCGTACGTCTGCGACGGAGTCGAGGACCTGTGACCCGTTGAAGCTCGTCGGGACCACCGCGCACTTGCCCACCGGGGCCGGCGGGGTCTGGCCGCCGGGCGCCTCGTCGGTCGTCCCGTAGTCGATTACCACCGCGACCCTCTTCTTTCCCGACTCAGCAGGAGTGGAGGCACAGATCGCATCGAAGTCGGGGGAGGTTCGTGGCTCTCGCCCCGTGTCCCCGTTGGAGATGCCGTAGCGCCATCCCTCGACGGTGCCGTCGGCCGGGGTGAAGTCGTCCGGTCCTGTCGTGGCGAACTTCCAGGAACGGCCGGTCGCGTGGAAGTAGTTCCAGTACTTGTAGGCGGTGGTCGCTCGGGCGGCGCTGGTGACACCCGGCACAGCTACGAGTGCCACCAGGCAGGCGAGGACAGCGACGACGAGACGACGAACGCGCACTGTTGGAGCCCTTCAGGTGCTGCGGTCGACGGTGAAACCGGACCGGTCGCCGCTACCTGCAAGGCTCGACCCGGCTCCTTCCCGTAGACCTCGACGGAAATGGTGGAGCCGTGACCACGGCCGGGTGCTCCGGCTCGCCGCGGGATCATCGGGTTCGATGTGCGGCCTACGGTTGCGGGTCAGCGCCGGAATCCGACCGGCTTTCCCCGCCCATGGCAACGTACTGGCTGAGATTCCCACGGCGGGGGCGCCCACGTCAAAGGACCTGTCCCGCGCACCAGGCCGCTTCCCCGCGGTTAGGCTCACCTCAGCGCGGCCGCGACAGCGGGCACGCACCACGGCAGCGGCACGCACCACGGCAGCGGCACGCACTGCACCATGGCACCACGGGCGACGAGGAGAACTGCGATGGCGTGGCTCTGGCGGTTCGAGTCCAGCGAGCGCGAACCGATGCACATCCCATCGATCGGCGAACCGACGTTTCCCGCCCAGGGCGATGCGGAGTCCTGGCTGGGCGAGGCCTGGCGCGACCTGGCGGAGGCCGGGGTGGCCCAGGTGACGCTGTTGGAGAACGACCGCGAGGTCTACGGCCCGATGAGCCTCAGCCCGGCCGAGGAGTGAGCGCCTGGTCGCGAGCACCGGCTAGGTCGGGCGGCTCTCCGGGGTCGAGTTCGCGACCTTGGACGGATCGCTCTCCACGACCGGTCCCAGTATCTCGTCGACGCTCTTGAGCAATGCCGGGTCCAGCTCGACGCCTGCCGCCTTGACGTTCTCCGTCACCTGCTCGGGCCGTGACGCGCCGATGATCGCCGCCGAGACGTTCGGGTTCTGCAGGACCCAGGCCACCGCGAACTGGGCCAGCGACAGCCCAGCCTCGTCGGCCAGCGGCTTCAGCTGCTGCACCCTGGACAGTACGTCGTCGGTGAGGAACCTCTGGACGACGTCGGCGCCGCCCTTCTCGTCGGTGGCGCGCGAACCTGCGGGCGGCGGCTCCCCCGGAAGGTACTTGCCGGTGAGCACGCCCTGCGCGATGGGCGACCACACGATCTGCCCGATCCCGAGCTCCTCACACGTCGGGACGACCTCGCCCTCGATCACCCGCCACAGCATGTTGTACTGCGGCTGGCTCGAGACCAGCGAGATGTGCAGTTCCCGTGCCAGCGTGTGGGCATCGCGGATCTGGTCAGCGGTCCACTCCGAGACACCGATATAGAGCGCCTTGCCGGAGTGCACGACGTCGGCGAACGCCTCCATCGTCTCTTCCAGCGGCGTCTCGACGTCATAACGGTGCGCCTGGTAGAGATCGACGTGA
>JBKPNJ010000063.1:0-11698 GCA_046732575.1 Actinomycetota bacterium | reverse complement strand
CCCCTAGCAAGCGGAAGGCGGTCACCCGAACAGCGCCGTGACGACTGCGTTCATAACGATCCAGATGAGTCCCAAGACCACCATGTCGATAAGGAGCCACTGCCACGAGACCTCTCTGGGTCGGTCCCGGCGAGACGTCACCGAGTCCCAGACTTCAGGGATGAACTTGGGCACACCTACCCCCCCACCGCGATTCGCCAACATCGTATCCGGGCCGACGGGCGCGATCTAGATCAGTCGAACGCGGGGACGATATTCCTGGCCGCCCGGAGATGAACTACGCACAAAGTCAACGCCGCCATTTGCTGCTGCGCGTTGGTCGCGAGGCAAAGAAGACCGGCCACGTGTTTGAGTCTTGTGACCGGCTCTGCATCGGCACGACTACGGCATTTGGAATGCCAATCCGTCCAACTACCGCCCACGGCCTGCTCATCAACGCAGATTTAAACCCGTAGCGAACTATGCGTGGGATATTGCTGGTGACCCGGTGCTCTGGTGAAGGTCGCCAGACCTGGGGTCCGGCCGCTTGCACCTTGCGGCCTCGGCGGACCGTGGGCCCACCGGTGTCCCAGCCAAGTGGCAGACTGCCCGGCGACGACATGCCGCCGGCGAGGGGACGACGTGATGAGCGCAGTTCTGGCCGAAGCCGGCGTTTCGCACCAGAATGTCGTCACCGCGTTCCTCGGCGCCTCGGCCGGGTTGGGCGGGCTCACGCTCGTCTTCCTGGGGCTTGTCGTCTCCAGCGTCGAGGGTTTCGCCCCAGGCACCTCACCGGAAGTCACCGATGCCTACAAGCGTCCGGCGATCACAGTGCTGGCCGCCTTCGCACTCAGCTTGATGTGTTGTGCGCTGGCAGCGGTGTGGCTGCTCGCGGACGGCAACGGCGTGATCTATGCGGTCACCGCTGTCGCATTCTTCACCCAGCTGGTCATGGTGGCCGCCGCCGCGGTGCACGTGCTCACGCGCGTCCTCTGGGCACGGTGAGATGGCTCTCACCGCCGAGGACTACGAATCCCTGCGTGCAGCAGGGTTGACCGACTTCTTCGAGGACAACAGGCCGCTGTTCACGGAGATGGCGGAGAACGCATTCGAGTACGCGAAGAGCTTCGTCATCCCCACCGGGCAGAAGGTAAGGGTGGATGATGTCAACCAGGCCCTGGAACCGGCGCTGCGCGTGTCCCCCCCGCTGAAGCACTACCTGGCAGAGAAGAAGCTCACCCAGCAGTACTGGTACACGAGATTCGGCGCACTGGTCCTGGACGAACTCTGGGAGGCTTTGGATCATGACCACAAGGACCAGGACGCCGCAGAGTCTTGACCTGTCGCGGGCGCAGCGATACATCGACCGGGTCCTCGAGATCCATCGACGCCACGGCGTCACGGGTCACGTCTCGGACACCGCCTACCGCCGCGCAGTGAGCGACGCGGCGCTCGCCTTCAGGCGGTTGCAGCCACACCGATGACCGATCCTGCCGTCGTTGCGCCAGATCGCGACACCGTTTTCGGTGGACCGGATGCAGAGTCGCTGACGAGTAGCGTTCAGCCATGATCGAGTGCGACAACTGCCACCAGGTTTTCCAACCGGTCCGGACGCGCTGGCTCTGCCCGCACTGCAAGTGGAAGGCAAGCTGCTGTGAGGGTGAGCCGCAGTAGCAGAAGGCACTCGGATTGCTACAGCAGGTATCCAAAGGGTCATAGCGGGACATTCGCTCGTTCGACTTGCTCCTTCACCGGAAGCATGTTTGGGTAGACGAGTGGTCGAGCAGTCGCGCCACACCGGTTCCATTTCGACTGGTGGTGGCGCGTGGCTGCACGGACGACCCACGAAGAAGACATCCCCCTTGCAGACAGTCTCGACAGTGACCTCGAGGACCGGTCGCGCGCGGAGCTCAGCAGACGACTGCTGACCCGCGCGGCTAGAGCCAGAGGCATCGAGCGCAAGCGACTGCACGAAGAAGTCGTGACGCTGAACATGGACGTAGCGAAGTCCATCGCCCTGCGCTATCGCGATCGCGGCGAGCCCAACGAGGACCTGCTGCAGGTCGCGTACCTGGGGCTCTTGAAGGCCGTGCGCGGTTTCGACCCCGCGTTCGGGAAGGACTTCCTGTCGTATGCGGTACCGACCATCTCCGGAGAGGTCAAGCGATACTTCCGAGACTGTGCCTGGGCGGTACGGCCTACGCGCAGTGTGCAGGAGCTCCAGGCGAAGATCTCGGCTGAGTCGGCGACGCTGGCTCAGAGTTTGCGGCGCTCCCCCACGTCGGCGGAGATCGCGAGCCACCTCGGAGTGGACGAGGAACGTGTCATCGAGGCCATGTCCGCCAACGGATGCTTCACCCCCACCTCGATCGACGCCGGTGGGGACGGCGAATCCGCCGCGATCGCGGATCGGCTGGGCGGTGAGGACCGTGACATGGGCCGAGCCGAAGCGCGACTCACGGTGGAGCCGCTGTTCCGTGAGCTGCCCCCGCGCGACCGCAGGATCGTTGAGCTGCGCTTCTTCCGCGGCTACACCCAGGAGCAGATCGCCAAGGACATCGGCGTCACCCAGATGCAGGTCTCGCGGCTGTTGACGCGGATCCTGGCGAACTTCAGGACGCAACTGGCAGCCTGACCGCGGCCGGGAGGCGACCGTTGAGCCGCCCGGCCATCGTGTACCTCTGCACGCCACAGCCCGGCGGCATGTCTTCCTCCCCTCGCTCCTGCGAACCCTTCGCCACCGCCCCGAGCAGTGCTGGGTTCCGCACGGCATGCTGCCGGTTTGCACTGTTCGGCCCCGGGTACTGGAGGCACCCCGCTTGGAGGAGCGCATATGTCCACCGACGCCATCGTCGTGCTCAAGAAGGACCATCAGGAGATCCGGAGGCTGTTCCGGCAGTTCCAGTCCGCCGGTGAGGACGCCACCCGGCGTAAGGGATTGACCGTCGACCGGATACTCGAACAGCTCACCGTCCACACCTACATCGAGAACGAATGCATGTACCCACGCGTCAGGGAGCTCGTCCCCAATCTGGAGGACGACGTGCTGGAGTCCTATGAGGAGCACCACGTCGCCGATGTGCTGTGCATGGAGTTGGCGGCGATGAAACCGGACGACGAGAGATTCGACGCCAAGACAACTGTGCTCATCGAGTCGGTGAGCCACCACATGGAGGAAGAGGAGACCGACTGGTTTCCCAAGGTGCGCAGCGCACTCGGGCGCAAGCAGTTGCAGGAGATCGGTGCAGAGATGCTCGAGCTCAAGAAGTCGGCGCCACGTCGTCCGTCCCAGCCCGGAGCGATCAAGAAGGCCATCGACGCAGTCACCGCCTGATTCCACCGGCTTGAGGTCTGCCACCGCCAGGCCCGACCAGGGAACGCCAACCGGCTCGCTGTATGACCGGGGACGCCCGTGGGGTCCGTACCAGTTTCGCCTGCCTGGTACACGTGGTCCGTCGCGTTTGATGCGCTCACGGCTCACCTGGGCTTCGGAGAGTCCGGCGTGTGGCCGGTGAGATCCACCTGGGGAACACCGAGGGAGGGTGCAGGTCGGGTCGCCGGGTACGTTGTCGCCCGTGAAGCGAGCCTCGATCGACCACATCGCCGGTCCCGAGGCCGCAACCGACCTGGTGCTGATCGCCCACGGAGGTCAGGAGCGGTCGCTGGCCGACCCCCACGGTGGCCGGCCGGCACTGCTACGGATGTGGCCCTTCGCCCGCACCGCACATCGCGCAGCGCCCGACGCGACGATCGGGCTGCTCCGCTACCGGTATCGAGGCTGGAACGACACACATGCCCACGCGGCGGAGGACCTGAGGACCACGCTCGACAGCCTCGCCGCCTCCGTTGAGCGGGTCATCCTCATCGGACACTCGATGGGCGGGCGGGCGGTGGTTCGCGTGGGCGGACATCGTCGAGTGGCAGGGATCCTTGCCCTCGCTCCCTGGCTGCCGCCCGGGGAACCGCTGGCCGATCTCGCCGGTCGGAGGGTTGTCTTCGCCCATGGTGACGGCGACCGGATGACCGACCCCCGGCTGTCGGCTTCGTTCGCGGCGCGGCTGCGCGCTGCAGGGGTTCCGATGGCCAGCATCCGGATCGCTGACGAGACGCACGGGCTTCTGCAGCGATACCAAGACGTGGACGAGCTCGTCCGAAGGTTCGTCGGCGCGACGACCGCCCCGGTCAGGCCAGATCCCTTTCTTGAATCGGTCACCAGTGCCGACCCCGAGCACGGGTCAGACGACCTGCCGAGATGGAACGATCCGCGGGGGACGGCCGCAGCCATCCGCGCGATCGCGTTCGCCCGGCTGCCGTTCCCCCGGCTCACCCGCGGCTGACCCGGCACGCAGCGGGAATACGCCGAGGAACCCATCCGCCCGATCGCTGGCTGCGAATACTGAGTGAAGCCGCAACCACAGCAAGCCGGTGACGCTGTCGCCATCGATTCGTGAGGGACTCATGCCCACCACGCAACGCCCGCGGGGGACCCCGCCCGGATCAACCGCGGGCTGGGACAGATGAGCGTCGACCGCCCGCGAGTAGCGGTCGTCGGTGCCGGGGTCTCAGGCCTGACGGCCGCATACCTGCTCCGGCGGACCCACGACGTGACGCTGTTCGAGGCCGACGCGCGGCTCGGTGGCCACGCCCATACTCACCCTGTAGTGGACTCCGGCGGCCGCGAGCAGGCAGTCGACTCCGGCTTCATCGTGCACAACGACCGTACCTATCCTTACCTTCGCAGGCTGTTCGCCGAGCTGGGCGTGGAAGTACGCCCCACCGAAATGAGCATGAGCATCTCCTGTCAGGAGTGCGGCTTGGAGTATGCCGGGGGCCGAGGACTGCGGGGTGTGCTGGCCCAGCGCCGGCGGGTCATGGACCCCCGGTTCGGCGGGCTGCTGGTAGAGGTCAGGCGGTTCCAGCGAGCCGCGGGTAGGTTCCTCAGCTGCACTCCTGCCGACGACATGACGTCGTACGGGGACTTCCTGGGCCGGCACGGCTTCTCGCGGTACTTCGTCGCCCACTACGCCGTCCCGCTCGTGGCGTGCGTGTGGTCATCGGGTCACGAGACCGCCACCCACTACCCCGCGCGGTACCTCTTCGAGTTCCTCCACCACCACGGCATGCTGCAGCTTCAGGGGTCACCTACCTGGTACACCGTGGTCGGCGGGTCGGCGAGATACGTCGCGAAGCTTCAACGGACGCTGCCAGCCGTGCGCACGTCAACTCCCGTGCGCGCCATCACCCGCAAGGCCGAGGGAGTCCAGGTGCATGACGGCACGGGCGCGGTGCACACAGTTGACCGGGTCGTCATCGCCACCCACGCCGACGAGGCACTGGGCTTGCTCACCGATGCCACCGACCTCGAGACCGCTGTGCTGTCAGCGTTCGGCTACTCGCGCAACGCGACTCTGCTGCACACCGACAACTCCGTGCTGCCCAGGGCGAGGCAGGCAAGAGCATCATGGAACTACTCGATGCGGTCCTGTTCGGCGCTCAGCGACCGACCGGTGGTGAGCTACTGGATGAACCGACTGCAGGGCCTGGCAAGCAGTGACGACTTCGTTGTGACATTGAATGCCCGGGACCGAGTGGACCCAGCCCGCGTACTCTCGGAGATGAGCTACACGCACCCCATCTACACCGCGGATTCGGTCAGCGCCCAGCAGTACCTGCCGCAGCTCAACACCACCCGGACCGTCTTCGCTGGGGCATACCACGGCTGGGGCTTCCACGAGGACGGCTGTCGCTCCGGAGTCGCCGCCGCGCGCGCATGTGGAGTGAGCTGGTGACCGCCGTGCTTCCGGTCACGCCGGCGCTTGTCGACGGTAGCGTTTCCCATACCCGCCGAACCCCTTTCCGGCACGCCTTCCGCTACCGGGCGTACCAATGGCTGGTCGACCTCGACGACCTGCCCCGGCTCCCGATCGCGCTGCGGCCGTTCGCGTCGTTCCGTGCCGCCGACCACCTCGGTGACGGCGACCGCTCCATCAAGGCCAACGTGCTGACCTTCCTTCAGCTGCACGACGTCGACCTGGGTCATGGGCGCATCCTGATGCTCGCGAACGCGCGGGTGCTCGGCCACGTCTTCGATCCGCTCAGTGTCTTCTGGTGCCTCGACCCAGATGGCCGGCTGGTTCGGATCATCGCTGAGGTGCACAACACCTACGGCGAGCGGCATGCCTACCTGCTAGATCCCGATCTTGCCGGCCGCGCAACGGTCGACAAGGCGCTCTATGTTTCCCCCTTCTTCAGCGTCGACGGTCACTATGAGCTGCAGTTCAGCCTCTCCGCCACGCGGGTCCGGACCACGGTGACCCTGCGCCACGGCGAGGAGATCCCCTTCAGTGCCACGTTCAGCGGCAGGGTCACCACCTATCGGCAAGGGGCCCTCCTCCGTCTGCTGGCGAAGCGACCGCTGATGAGCCAGCGGGTGAGCCTGCTCATCCGCCTGCAGGGAATCCGTCTGTGGAGTCGAGGGCTGAAGGTACGCGCACGACCGATTCACCGGCATCAGGAAGGCGTTTGATGACCCAGATCTCGTCCCTGTCCCCAAGGTCCCCGTACGGGGTGAAAGACCAGGCAGAACCGTTGCCGGCCGCCACCGGGAACCAGCCCGACCCTTGGCCCGGGTTGTTCGTGTCGCCAAGAGCCCCCATCGCTGCCCTCGTCACCCGCGCCATCATGCGCAGCACCGCCAAGCGGCTCCCTGTGCGGATCTGCCTGGCCGACGGAAGCCGGATGGGTCGTGGCGGTGCAGGAAGCCCGCAGATGTCGATCCATCGGCCTGACGCTTTCTTCAACCGGGTCGGAGCGGATCTCCGAGTCGGGTTCGGCGAGTCGTACATGGCGGGTGACTGGAGCGCCGCGCCCGGCACCGACCTGGCGGACCTGCTCACGCCGTTCGCTGCCCAGATGGCGTCGCTGGTGCCTCGCCCACTCCAGCGCCTGCGCCGGCTCGTCGACAAGCAGATGCCTGCGGCCGAGGTCAACACCCACGACGGTGCCCGCCGGAACGTCCAACGGCATTACGACCTCTCCAACGATCTGTTCGGGAAGTTCCTCGACGAGTCGATGTCGTACTCGTCGGCCTGGTTCGGGGAGGACCAGGCCGACGAGGACACCCTGCATCGGGCGCAGATGCGCAAGATCGAGGGAATCCTCGACTACGCCCGTGTCGGTCAGGGAACCCGGGTGCTCGAGATCGGAACTGGCTGGGGAGCGCTTGCGATCGCCGCCGCCCGACGCGGCGCGCGGGTCGTGACCGTCACGATCTCCAGGGAGCAGCTTGAGCTCGCCGCCAGCCGGATCGCGGAGGCCGGAGTGCGCGACCGGATCGACCTTCGACTGCAGGACTACCGAGACGTGTCCGGCCAGTTCGATGCCGTAGTCAGCGTGGAGATGATCGAAGCGGTCGGTGAGGAGTACTGGCCGGTCTACTTCACGAAGATCGACGAGGTACTGGCGCCTGGGGGAAGGGTGGCGCTTCAGACGATCACGATGTCGCACGACCGGCTGCTGAAGACCCGGCGCTCCTACGGTTGGGTCCACAAGTACATCTTCCCCGGGGGGCTCATCCCCTCCCTTCAGGCGATCGAGGACACACTGGCCCGTCATACCCGACTGCGTGTAGCCGAGCGCCGGGAGCTGCGCTGGCACTATGCCGAGACGCTGCGGCAGTGGCGCGCGCGGTTCCTTGCCAACTGGAGCAACACCGCCGCCCTCGGATTCGACGAGACCTTCAAACGGATGTGGGAGTTCTATCTGGCGTACTCCGAGGCAGGCTTCCGCTCGGGCTATCTCGGCGTCAGTCAGCTCGCCATGGTCGAGCCGCCAGCGGCACTTCCCACCGGAGCCTAGGGGCCCGCCACCCCCGCGAGCAGGTCGACGGCTTCGATCAATGTGTCGGCGGTGCGGATCTTCCGAATCCCTGACACCGGTCCCCGCTGCCAGCCCGGTCCACCGAGCACGAGCACCGGGGACCGGCGCAGCCCCGACAGCGCGACGTACGCCGCGGGGTCACCGGTGATGGCCTGGCTCGACCACACGAACGCCCCGCTCGGCCCGCTCCTGCGTATCGCGGCCGCCAGGACGACATCGGGCACCCTTGCCCCGAGCAGCTTCACCGAGATGCGGCGCTCGGCGAGGGCTGCGGCCACCGCGAGCAGCGGCAGCGAGTGCTGCTCGTCGGGTGCCGAAGCGAGCAGCACCGGCCGCGCACTGACAGGTTCGGCGACCGGTTGTGAGCAGGAGCGGAACTGTGAGCTGATGCACTCACTGGCGAGATGCTCCGCCTCGACCCCCAGCTTCCCCGTCGACCAGGCCTGGCCGATCGCGACCAGGGCCGGTGCCACGACCTCGTCCCAGCCGTTGACCACGCCGCGTGCGCGCAGCGTCCCGGCGACGGCCCGATGCAGCGCTTCGCCGTCCAGATGCTTGGCGGCGAGGAGCATCCCCCGTACCACGGCCCGCGAATCGGCCTGGTCATCCCCAGGCTCGGCACGTGCGCTGTCGGCGGCTGGTGAGGGCGTGAACATGTCTCCCGGAGGGCCATACGCCTGCGCGGCGGCCGCCGCCTGCCCGGGGGATACCCCGCGTTCCATCAGCCGGTGCATTGCCTCCAGCCGAGCAACGTCCTCGGCGGTGTAGCGCCGGTGCCCACCCGGCGTTCGAATGGCAGGCCGCAAACCGTATCGACGCTCCCAGGTCCGCAGGGTCGGTGGCGCGATCCCGAGGCGCTGGGCCACCGCGCTGACGCGCAGCATCACCGCAGCCTGAAGGCCAGGGGAGCGGGGCTCCGACACAGCGGGCGGGCCGGGGGGTTCCCCGGTCATCGGCTCCGCCCGGCGACGGCGCCAACCCAGGAGTCTTCGGCAGATACGGCCGTTTGTGTTTGAGTTGCATCACGTTGGGTTACATACCGTGCAGAGGAGTTCGCGCGAGTGGCTGTTCCTGCCGGCATCCCGACAGTCTGCCGGTTTTCCGGCAGAGCGCAGTCGATCGAGAGACTCACTCGTTGACCCTTGAATAACTCTTGGGTAGGTTTCGACTGGTGCTCCCCGGACCAAGGAGATGACCTGATGGCGAACCTCGCGCGGCTTCCCATGCCGATCATCGAGCAGTGGGAATGGCAGTTTCGCGGCAGTTGTCGTCAGACCGACCCAGAGGTTTTCTTTCCGCCCGACTCAGAACGCGGCGCTCGGCGGCGGGCCCGTGAGGCCGTCGCCAAGTCCTTCTGCGCTCAGTGCCCCGTCCTGGAGCAGTGCCGGGCTCACGCATTGGCGGTGCGCGAGCCGTACGGTGTATGGGGCGGCCTCAACCCGGCCGAGCGCGAGCTGCTCATCAGCAGCATCGCCCCGCACACGCCGTCGGTGACCCGCGCGAGCGAGGTGCCTCACCCCCAGAAGAGGCGGTCGATGACGGCACTGGCACGCCGGGTCGTCCGCCGGTAGTCGTCGACCAGTCTTTCGGCCTCGCCAATGCCGTAGCCGCAGACGTACGCCACTGCGGCACGCTCCCGCACCGCGCGCGGCAACGAGTCCGACGGCCGCCCGCGTACCAGCACGATCGCGTTGCGCACCCGCGTCGCCAGTCGCCACGCCTGGGTGAGTGCCTTGGCGTCAGCCGTGGAAACCAGCTTCGCCGACTCCGCCGCCCACAGGGCCGGAAGCGTCCGGGTGGTCCGCAGGCCGGGCACCGCGTCGCCGTAGCGCAGCTGCAGCAGCTGAACCGTCCACTCGATGTCGGCGAGCCCGCCGGGGCCCAGCTTCGTATGGGTGGCCGGGTCTGCGGCCCGGGGCAGTCGTTCGGCATCGACCCTGGCCTTGACGCGCCGGATCTCCGCGATCGAGTCCTGCGTGAGCCCTCCGCCGGGAAAGCGCAGCGGATCGATCAGCGCGCGGAAGGCACGCCGCAGCCCGGCGTCCCCACAGACCGGCTCCGCTCGGATCAGCGCCTGGGCCTCCCACGGTTTGGACCAGCGCTCGTAGTACGCGGCGTACGACGCCAGTGAGCGCACCAGAGGTCCCTGTCGGCCTTCGGGGCGCAGATCAGTGTCAATGCCCACTGGCGGGTCGCTCCCGGCACTACCGAGCAAGCGCTGCAGCTCGGTGACCACCATCGTGGCGGCCTCCGTCGCCTCGCGGTCCGGCACGCCGGGCAACGGGGCATGGACGAACATCACGTCCGCGTCACTGCCGTAGCTCAGCTCGTGGCCCCCGAGTCGACCCATCGCTATCACTGCCAGCCTCGTGGGCAGCGGCCCCGTGCGCTGCACCTCGATCGAGCGGAGAGCCACCTGAAGCCCCCCGGCCAGCGTGCAGATCGCGATCTCGCTGAGAGCTCGGGCCACCTCCTCGACGTCGACAAGATCCAGCAGATCGCTCATCGACAACCTGAGGAGCTCCCGGCGGCGGACCGCACGGACGGCTCGCGCGCCTGCGTCTGGGTCGTCGTAGCGCTCGGCGGCTGCGGTCATCTCCGACTCCAGCTGCTCACGTGTTCGTGGCCGCAGATCCTCGTCGTCGGCGAGCATCGACACCGCCTCGGGGGCCCGCATCAGCAGATCGGTGGCGTAGCGGCTCGCGGACAGCACCCTTGCCATCCGCGTGGCGACCAGCCCTTCGTCTCTGAGCAGCCGGAGGTACCAGTGTGTCGAGCCGAGACTGTCGGAGACCTGCCGAAAGGCGAGCAACCCGGCGTCCGGGTCCGGAGCGCCGGCGAACCATTCGAGCATCGCCGGCAGCAGCGTCCGCTGGATCGACGCGCGGCGCGACAGCCCCCCAGTGAGTGACTCGATGTGACGCAGGGCTGCCGACGGGTCCAGGTACCCCAGTGCGGTGAGGCGCTCGCGCGCGGCCTCGGTGCTCAGGCGCACCTCGTCCCCGGGAAGTCGGGCGACCGCGGTCAGCAAGGGACGGTAGAACAGCTTCTCGTGCAGGCGGCGGACCTCACGTGAGTGTCGCTTCCACTCCCTGGTGAGATCCTCGACGGGCTCCCTGGTGAACCCCAGGGAGCGGCCCAGTCGACGCATCGCGTCGGCGGAGTCCGGGACGACGTGCGTGCGCCTCAGCTGCCACAACTGGATGCGGTGCTCGAGCGACCGCAGGAACCGGTATGCGGCGGCCATCGTGGCGCCGTCCTCACGACCGACATAGCCACCCGAGGTGAGCGAGTCCAGGGCGAGCAGGGTGCTGGCGCTGCGCAGCGTCGGGTCGGTGCGACCGTGAACCAGCTGCAAGAGCTGCACGGCGAACTCCACGTCGCGCAGGCCCCCCGGCCCGAGCTTCAACTGGCGAGCTGCCTGGTCGCCAGGGATTGTGTCCAGGACGCGGCGTCTCATCGCCTGCACATCGCTCACGAACCCGTCGCGCTCCGAGGCTCGCCAGACCAAGGGGCCGATCGCCTGCATGTACCCCTCACCGAGCTCGGTGTCCCCCGCCACCGGACGGGCCTTGAGCAGCGCCTGGAACTCCCAGGTCTTGGCCCAGCGCTGGTAGTAGCCCAGATGGCTGGGAAGACTCCGGACCAAGGGCCCGGCCTTGCCCTCGGGACGCAGACCGGCGTCCACTGGCCAGATCGTTCCCTCTCCGGTGTAGTCGGAGCAGGTCCGGAGGACCGCCGATGACAGCTGGTTCGCGACCCGCAGCGCCACCTCCTCCGCCACGTCGTCCGCGGCGCCGGCAACGAAGATGACATCGACGTCGCTGACGTAGTTGAGCTC
>JBKPNJ010000062.1:0-4106 GCA_046732575.1 Actinomycetota bacterium | reverse complement strand
CTATGTGCTGTCCCGCATCACGCTCCCGGGTGCGCTCTACCTGGGGCTGATCTCGCTGATCCCGCTGATCGCGTTCGTCCTCATCAACGCCAACCAGAACTTCCCGTTCGGCGGCACGTCCATCCTCATCATCGTCGGTGTGGGTCTCGACACCGTGAAGCAGATCGAGAGCCAGCTGCAGCAGCGCAACTACGAAGGCTTCCTGCGCTGATGCGTATCGTGCTCGTGGGTCCCCCTGGCGCCGGCAAGGGAACGCAGGCGAAGTTCATCTCCGCCAAGTTCGACATCCCGCAGATCTCGACCGGAGAGATCTTCCGCGCCAACGTCAGCGCCGCGACCGAGATGGGGGTCGAGGCGAAGAAGTACATGGACGCCGGCGACCTGGTACCCGACGAGGTGACGATCGCGATGGTCCGCGACCGGCTCGACGAGGACGACACGGCTCCGGGCTTCCTGCTGGACGGCTTCCCCCGGACGGTGCCGCAGGCGGAGGCGCTGACCAGGACGCTGGAGGAGGCGGGGAAGCCGCTGGACGTGGTGCTGGAGCTGAAGATCGACGACGAGCAGGTGATCCGCCGGCTGGCGGGACGGCGTACCTGCCGCAAGTGCTCGCACCTGTGGCACCTGGAGTTCGACCCGCCGAAGGTCGAGGGGATCTGCGACCTGTGCGGCTCGGAGCTGTTCCAGCGCGACGACGACATGCCGGAGACGATCAGCCGTCGGCTCGACGTCTACGCCGACCAGACCCAGCCGCTGATCGGGCACTACGAGTCGCACGGTCTGCTGGTGACGATCGAGGCGATGGGCACGGTGGACGAGGTCACCGAGCGGGCCGTCGCCGCGCTGCGGCAGTCGGCCTGAGGGGCCGCGGGCCGATGCTGCGCGAGCGGGGGATCGAGATCAAGAGTCCCGAGCAGATCGGGTCGATGAGGCGCGCCGGCATGGTGGTGGCGACGGCACTGGAGCTGTTGGCGGCGTCGGCCAAGCCGGGGGTCTCCACCGCGGAGCTTGACGCCATCGCCGAGGAGCACATCCGGTCCGGCGGCGGACAGCCCTCGTTCAAGGGCTACCACGGATTCCCGGCCTCGATCTGCACCTCGGTCAACGACGAGGTCGTGCACGGGATCCCGGGGGCAAGGGTGCTCGAGGACGGGGACCTGGTGTCGATCGACTGCGGCGCGATCGTGGACGGGTGGCATGGCGACGCGGCGATCACCCTGGCCATCGGTTATGTCCGCGACGAGCTCGTCGAGCTGATGCGGGTTTGCGAGGGTGCGATGTGGCAGGGTTTCGCCGCCGCCCGGCTCGGTGGGCGCGTCAGCGACATCTCCGCCGCGGTCGAGTCCCACGTCCGCTCCAGCGGTGACTTCGGGATCGTCGAGGAGTATGTCGGGCACGGCATCGGCTCAGCCATGCACCAGCCGCCGAACGTCCCCAACTACGGCCGGCCCGGCCGGGGGCCACGCCTGGTCAAGGGGCTCGCGCTCGCGGTCGAGCCGATGGTGACACTCGGCAGCCCACAGACCACGACTCTGGACGACGACTGGACGGTCGTCACCGCGGACGGATCGTGGGCAGCCCACTTCGAGCACACGTTCACGCTGACCGAGGCGGGAGCGTGGATCCTCACGGCGCTCGACGGCGGCCGGGCGAAGCTCAGCGAGCTCGGCGTACCGTACGGCGGTCCCGACTGACCGGTTGCCGGAGCATCGCGGGCCGGCCGGAGCGGGACCAGGGTCGGGTACGGGTGCGGTCAGGGTCATCCCCGCTGTCGTGCCCCCGATGCCGCGGCGACGATGGTCACGTGGACCTGAACTCTCACTACCAGCCGGGGATGCGCTTCTCCGAAGTCGATCGCGACGCCGTGGCCGCGAAGCTCCGGGACGCCCATGCGGACGGACGGCTGTCCTATGAGGAGTTCTCGCTGCGACTCGACGATCTCTACTCGGCCGCAACCTACGGCGAGCTCGCCCCCATACTGGCAGACCTCCGCGTCTCGCGGCCGACCGTTGGGCCGATCCGGCCACCGGGGAGGCCGTCGAACCACTACGACTCGACGTGGCGGGGCCACCGGTCGCGGCCGGGCAAGTGGCTGCGCATCTTCGCGATCTGCACGGTCATCTGGCTCGTCAGCGTGATCGCGACCGGGCACCTCTTCCCGTTCTGGCCGCTGTGGGTCCTGGTCGCATGGGCGGTCATCACGATCCTGCGTCACCGCGCGTCCGGGCGACGCAACCTGCCCCGAGCGGGCTGATGGCGGCGGGGGGCGCCGATTGGATCGGGCCCCTCAACTGGCGTAGACTGCTGTGTCGGCCGGTTTGCGGTCTGTCTGTGCTGCCCAACGGCTGCCCCCGAACGATGTGCCGGGGATGGATAGCGCTCCCAGAACGTCGACCGACTCAGCACACCAGCACGACGTCAGGCACCACAGGCTACAGATTGCGGAGGACATGCCCAAGAAGGAAGGCGTCATCGAGATCGAGGGCACGGTGGTCGAAGCGCTCCCGAACGCGATGTTCCGGGTGGAGCTGACCAACGGGCACAAGGTCCTCGCTCACATCAGCGGCAAGATGCGCCAGCACTACATCCGGATCCTTCCCGAGGATCGGGTCGTGGTGGAGCTCTCGCCGTATGACCTGACCCGTGGCCGCATCGTCTACCGCTACAAGTGACCGCCGATGAACCCCCACCGCACACCTGCTCAGCAAGCCGTCAACCTGTTGCCCTCCCGGGCGTTTCGATGGAGAGCTCGATGAAGGTCAACCCGAGTGTCAAGCCGATCTGTGACAAGTGCAAGGTCATCCGCCGCAACGGCCGGGTCATGGTGATCTGCTCGAACCCGCGCCACAAGCAGCGTCAAGGCTGAGATGAGCCGGGCGGCGATGAGACACGTCAGACACCTCCGCGACACGGAAGGAACCATTGTCCTATGGCACGCCTCGTTGGCGTAGACCTCCCGCGCGACAAGCGCGTGGAGGTGGCGCTCACCTACATCTTCGGCATCGGTCGTACCCGCGCGCTGGCGACCTTGAAGGCGACCGACATCTCTGGTGACCTCCGGGTTCACCAGCTCGGTGACGAGGAGCTGGTCAAGCTCCGCGACTACATCGAGGGCAACTACAAGGTCGAGGGTGACCTCCGCCGTGAGGTGACGGCCGACATCCGCCGCAAGGTGGAGATCGGGAGCTACCAGGGCCGCCGGCACCGCAGCGGGCTGCCGGTGCGTGGTCAGCGGACGCGCACCAACGCCCGCGGGCGCAAGGGACCCAAGCGCACCGTGGCCGGCCGCAAGAAGGTCGGCAAGAAGTGACCACGTCCCCCCGCGTACAGGAGTAATCGAGATGCCTCCCAAAGGACGCCAGGCCGCCGGTGCCAAGAAGGTCCGCCGCAAGGAGAAGAAGAACGTCGTGGTGGGCCAGGCCCACATCAAGAGCACGTTCAACAACACGATCGTCACGATGACCGACCCCGCAGGCGCGGTCATCTCCTGGGCCTCGGCGGGGACCGTCGGGTTCAAGGGCTCACGCAAGTCGACCCCCTTCGCCGCGCAGATGGCGGCGGAGGCCGCCGGTCGCCGGGCGATGGAGCACGGCATGAAGAAGATCGACGTCTTCGTCAAGGGACCGGGATCCGGCCGCGAGACCGCCATCCGGTCGCTCGGAGCCGTCGGCCTGGAGGTCGGCACCATCCAGGATGTGACCCCGACACCGCACAACGGATGCCGGCCGCCCAAGCGCCGTCGCGTCTGATCCTGTCCGCGTAGATCTCAAGGAGCTCTCACAGTGGCCCGATACACCGGCCCCATGACGAAGAAGTCCCGACGGCTGGGGGTGGACCTCGTCGGCGGGGACCAGGCGTACGAGCGTCGTCCTTATCCGCCCGGCCAGCACGGCCGGGGGCGCATCAAGGAGAGTGAGTACCTTCTTCAGCTTCGGGAGAAGCAGAAGGCCCGCTACACCTACGGTGTGCTCGAGAAGCAGTTCCGTCGCTACTACCACGAGGCGAGCCGCCGGTCGGGCAAGACCGGCGACAACCTGCTCCAGCTGCTTGAGGCGCGCCTGGACAACGTGATCTACCGGGCGGGATTCGCGCGCACCCGGCGGCAC
>JBKPNJ010000061.1:0-4257 GCA_046732575.1 Actinomycetota bacterium | reverse complement strand
CTGCAGATGGCTCCACTGGATCTGAGGCTCTGTGCTGTATGAGCGCCGGACAGCGCGAGCGTCACCTTGGGACGGGGTGGGCGCACAACGTGATCGTGGTGCGGTTGGTGGGTGGGAATCGACTTGGTGCGGGCGTCGCATAGTCGTCGCGCGAGTTCTTCGAGCGTTTGCCTCGACAGGCTCGGGGTACCTCCCGCTTTCGCCACCCACTCACTTGGAGGATGTCATGGCACGCAACACTCTCTCCCGCGCGTTGCACGACGTGGGGCTCGCCGCGTGGTTCGGCGGCACGCTTGCCAACGCTGTGGCACTCAATCCCGCCGCCGGTGAGACGGCCGACGCGCGCAGTACCGGCCGGGTTGCCAATGCGGGCTGGGACCGCTGGACGCCGGTCAATGCCGCCGCCATCGCCGCCCATCTGGTCGGCAATGTGGGCGTGCTGGCCGGGAACAGGAATCGGCTCGCCGCGCAGCAGGGGGTCGCCTCGATGTCGATCGCGAAGACTGCGCTGACCGGTGTGGCTTTGGGTGTCACAGCATACAGCCGGATACTCGGCAAGAAGGTCTCGCAACAGCATGATGTGCCGGCGGAGACGGGCACCGAGCCGACTTCCACCACCCCCAGCGAGGTGGCCGCGGCGCAGAAGCAGCTCCGCCTGCTTCAGTGGGTTGTGCCAGGCCTGACCGGTGCCCTGGTGGTGGCCAGTTCCTTCGCCGGAGAACAGCAACGCCCCAGCGAAGTGCGCAGAGGGTTCGTCGCTCGCGTGTTGGGCTAGGCGGTTGTCGGCGCGCTGGATCCTTTGGTTGGGATGAGGCCCCAGCCTGGCGATTGTCGCTGCTGGAAGTCACGGCGAGTCCAGGGCCTGGCCGGTCCGCGGCGTGGTCTTCGTTGAGCGCATCCTTGACGGAGGTGCCGCGTCCAGCCTGGGTAGGTGTCGTGCCACTCTCCTGGCTGAATAGTTGGGCGCAGCTCTCGGCGGTGTGCTCCGCCAATTCTGATTGCTGCAACGGGTCGCGAGGTGTTGCAAGGCGTTCGTGGGCAGAGTGGAGCCCTCGATGTCGGATTGTCTGGCGTCGTCCGCCCGCAGGACCAACCGAAGGTCTTCACCGGATCGCAGGCGCTCACTCGGGAGCAGAGCTCGGGTTCCGCTCGAAGGACGCCTTGAGCGCGTCGACCGTGATGGTGCGTTCCTTGACGGCGAACCGCCGCCAGATCGGTGTGCCAAGGCGCCACACCCCGTACGACATCAGCTTGGCGCGATGACGCACCAGCGTCTCGCTGTCGCCGGAGGGTTGTAGGTGGTAACTCGGCCAGCCCTCGAACTTGAGCTTGCCCGACTTCGACTTCTCCCACCAGTGATAGACGAGCGTGTGCGGGGCCCGCATCTCGGCGATCTCGCCGGGCATGGGGCCCTGACTCGTCTCGTCGACGAACGTCGTACCGACCGTGGGTTCTCCCGGGGAGGTCTGCCGGGTGCGCTTGAGCATGCTTCCCGTGGCGGCCATCCAGTCGTTGTGCCCCTCGATGTCGACCAGCCGCGCGAACACCTGGTCGATCGGTGCCTGGATCGTGCGCTCGAGCTCGAACTCGATGGGCTTCATGCAGCCAGCATCCTCGCCCGGCGGACACGCTTCAAGGCTTACAGATGCGACAACCCCGTTGGTGTGAGCCAGACGTCAGCTCGGCGGCGATAGCCGACCATGACAACAACGAGTCCTGACACCGCCCGGCTCGACAAGGTTCGCGCCATCTTGACGGCCGACGTGGTCACCCAGCCGGTCGAGGCGCCCTGGTTCACGACCCCGTGGCCACGACGAAGATATCTGTGCCCTGTTGACGAGGCGGATCACCTGTTCGTGTGCAGGGGTGAGTAGTCGGGTGGACGGCTTCCTGCCGGGTCAGGGCCGTTCGACGGCTACGCCGTCCACGTAGACGTGTCGGACCCGTTCAGTGAGACCGACAACGTCGGTGGGGCTGCCGTCAACGACGACGAGGTCTGCACGCATACCTGGTGCGATGCGACCAAGGTCTGAGTCGACCCTCAGTAACTCGGCGGCCGATCCGGTTGTGGCGTGCAGAGCCTCTATCGGAGTCAACCCGACCTTGTTCATCAGCTCGAGCTCATCCAGGTTGGTGCCGTGGGCGCCGACGCCGCAGTCTGTCCCCATTGCTATCTTCACGCCTGCCGAGTGGGCGCGGGCGATGCTTTCCTGGTGGGCGGTGGCGACCAGGCGCGCCTTGTCGACGATCGCTTGGGGAAAGGACGCGCCTTCGTCGATCGCTTTGAGCAGGGACTGCACTGCGTGAAGCGTGGGCACCAGCCAGGTGCCGTTCATAGTCATCAGCTCGATGGCTTCGTCATCGAGGAAGATGCCGTGCTCTATCGACCGGACGCCGTTGCGCACGGCCGCCTTCACCCCTTCGGCGCCCTGCGCGTGCGCCATCACTGGAAGGCCGGCCGCAGCCGCCTCGGCCACGATCACGGCGATCTCGTCGTCGCGGAAGTGGGAATGCGTCGGGTCGTCCGTCGTCGACAGCACGCCACCCGTGGTCGCGACCTTGATGACGTCTGCGCCGGCCCTGATGATCTCGCGAACTCGTCGACGTACCTGGTCAGGTCCGTCGACGACTCCGTCCGGCCGACCGGGATGCGGCACGAAAAACGGCACACCACCTCCGCACACGTGCCAATGGTCGCCGTGGCCGCCGGTCTGACTGAGCATCGTCACGGCGATCTGGAGCCGGGGCCCGGGGGTCAATCGTCGCGCGACCGCCTGCTTGACACCGAGATCGGCACCCGCCGCGTCACGCACGAAGGTGATCCCGCTGTGCAGAGTCTTGCGCAGGTTGGCAGCGGCTCGGAAGAACTGAAGGCTGAACGGAGTCTCGATGATGTCCATCTGGCTCGGGTTGTCGAGCGTCACGTGCACGTGAGTGTCAAAGAACCCGGGTGACACAAAGGCTCCCGAACAGTCCACCGACTTGTCAGCGTCAAGACCTGTACCGACGGCGACAACCACGCCGTCCTCGACCACAAGCTCAGCCTCAACAGGATCGGCCAGCGTGCCGTCGTAGATCACACCGCCGGCGAACAGAGTGCGCGACATGCCGAAAACGCTAGCCCCGAAACCATGCGGACTTCCAGCGGGACACCGGCAGAGAGGTGGCAGGTTCCACCAGCCCGACGGCGGCACAGAAGCGGGAGCTCATCGATCCCGTTACCGCTTTGAGCTTGTGGCTGCCGGTGAGCATGATGCCCTGACCAGTCGCTGGGAGGCGGTAATAATCTCCGAGGAGTTCCACGCGGCAGATCAGCCGCATCACCTCAACCATCGGCATGGTGACGTCGACCGGAAGTCGCTTTCGGCGACATCCCCTGGGATGAGCGGCGAGCGATCACGCTGAAATAGTTACGCAACGCAACAAGTCTGCTACGGTTCGAGGTCAAAGGTCCCTTGGGGGGTTCAGCGTGCCCGTGTCGAGATTGGTGTTCGCTCGTCGTGTCGAGGGTTGTGTGGGCGGTTTAGCCTTCGCTGTCGGCGTCACGGCTCTTGCCGTGTCTGGTTCGTCGGCCTCGGCGGCCCCTAACGGCACGACTACGGCCAGCGCCGCTGTCGCATCAACGATCACGCTGAGTGGGTTGACGAGTGCTTTCACGTTGTCCGGGGCTCCCGGAAGTACCGCGACTACCGCCTCCCCGGTAACGATGAATGTCTTGACGAACAACCGGACCGGATACACGGTTACGTCGGTGGCGAACGCGGTGGCGATGCTGCCGGCGACGCCGGCAACGAACACCGACACGATTCCGGTGACCGCCTTGCAGGTGCGGGAGACCGGAACCACGCCATACACGCCGCTGTCAGCGACGGTGCCGGTGACCGTGCATAACCAGGCAGCGAAGTCAGCCTTGCTCGGCGACACCGTTAACACGGACTTCAAGATGGTTGTGCCGTTTGTGAACGCCGATACCTACACGGTCACGTTGACCTACCTCGCCGCGATCCAGTAGCCCTGTGGGTCGGCCGGCTATTGGATGGATGCGTCGGCTTGCCTCGACCGCAATAGCTGTCACGCTCGTCAACCTCGTCGTGGTCGTGAGCGTGTCCCAGCCTACGGTTGCCGCTGGATCAACTCGATCGAGCCCACACGAACGCAGCCCTTTCTCTCTGACGATCACGCCCGCGCGACTAGTGATCCCGCCCACTCCGGGCAGGCTGTCTCGACGCATCACCGCATTCAACGGCGGCACCACCG
>JBKPNJ010000060.1:0-7550 GCA_046732575.1 Actinomycetota bacterium | reverse complement strand
TGTCGGCACCTGCGCGTGCACAGCGACGGTGAGCGCGCCGAGGGTCTCGCCTCCCGCCGGCGCCACCACGGTGGCGCCGACGAGCACGCGCCGGTCGATGTCCTCGACGACCTTGATCAGCCCGTCGTTGCCAACCTTGTGGATCCATCCACGCGTCGTCGACGGGACGGCGGTCATCCCGGTCCGGACCCGGATGCCCTTCCGGCCAGCGGCCTGCTCGGTCAGGCCGACCTGACCGACCTCCGGGTCGGTGAACGTGACCGACGGCACGGCGTGGTACGCGGCGGTCTCGTCGCCGGTGTCGAGGATGTCGGTGACCACGATCCGCGAGTGGTACATCGACAGGTGAGTGAAGGCCCCGTGCCCGACGACGTCGCCCATCGCCCAGACGCCCTCGGCCGCGCGCATCCGGTTGTCGGTCGGGATGAACCGGGCCGTGTGGTCCAGACCGATGTTGGCGATGCCCAGGCCGGCCAGGTCGGTGAACCGGCCCGCGGACACCAGCAGCCGCTCGGCGACGACCGTCTCGCCGTCGTCGATCTCGACCGTGAAGCGCGAGCCGTCGTGGGTGACCTTGGAGGCGTGCACGGAGGTGCGTACGCTCAGGCCCTCCCGGGTCAGCACGTCGGTGAGCAGGCTGGCGGCCTCAGGCTCGCTGGGGCCGAGGATCGCAGGAGCGGCCTCGAGAACGGTCACCGAGGTCCCGAAGCGGGCGAACGCCTGGGCGAACTCCAGCCCGATCGGTCCGCCGCCCAGGACGATCAGCGAGTCGGGCGCCTCCTCGGCGGGGACCGCCTCCCGGTTGGTCCAGTACGGTGTCGCCGCCAGTCCCTGGATCGGCGGTATCGCCGGTTCGGTGCCGGGGTTGAGCACGACGCCCCTGCGTACCGTGAAGACCTGGTCCCCGGACCCGGTGTCGACCGTGACCTCGCCCGGGGCGCTGATGCGTCCCTGTCCACGGACGAAGTGCCCGCCGACCGCCTCGAAGCGCTCCACGGCGGCGGAGTCGTTCCAGTCGTCCGTCGCCTCCTTCCGGATGCGACGGGCGACCGGGGACCAGTCCGCCGCGACCGTGCTCGTCCCGGCCAGCTCGGGCACCCGGCGCGCCTCAGCCAGGACACCAGCGGCGCGCACGATCATCTTCGTCGGTATGCACCCGTAGTAGGGGCACTCCCCGCCAACCAGCCGCCGGTCGACGCCGATGACGTCGAGTCCGGCCTTCGCCAGCTGGGTGGCGACGGCCTCGCCGCCCGGCCCGAGTCCGATCACGACGATGTCGACCTCTCGCGGCTCCATGGCTCCACCTCTCTCGCGTTGCAACCGTGCTCAGAGCACGAGGACGATGTGCAGGTTCCGCGGGCCGTGCACGCCCTCCACCCGCTGGAGCTCGATGTCACTGGTGGCCGACGGCCCGCTGACCAGGGTGAGGGGCCTGGTCGGCTCGAGCCTGGCCAGCATCTCCGGCACGGTCTGGACCACCTGGTCGGCGCGCAGCACGCAGACATGCGTGTCGGGGATCAGCGATATCGCCCGCCGCCCCTGGTCCGGTGAGGCGTCCAGCACGATCGTGCCGGTGTCGGCGGCGGCGACCGCGGCGCCCGTGACCACGGCGTCGAACCGGTCGAGGTCGGCGCTGGACAGCGACCCGTCATCGGCAACCGCCGCCGGCGCCCACTCCGGCGGCAGCCCCGGCGGGACGACCACCGCCGTCGCGGCACCCAGCGCGCTGGCGATCGCAGCCGGCACCCCGGCCTCGTCGGTTCGGCTCACCGCTGCCTTGTAGTCCAGCAGCCTGTCCTCGAGGAGGTCGATCAGCTCCTCCGCGCCGGCCGGGAAGTCGCCCGCCGTCCGGTACTGCCGCGCGAGGGCGTCCCCGCTGACGACACTGCTGATCTCACCGCCGGGAGACCGCTGGGCTGACTTGTTGGCGGCCCTGATCCGGGCCAGGATCTCGTCCCTCGCCTGGTTCACGACGTGTCCCTGGTGCGTGCCCACCACTCACGGAACGTCTCGGCCGGCGGGACGGGGAGGTCGCGGCTCCTGGTCCATGCCGACAGCGGCGGCGGAAGCCGGCTGATCGTCCCGCCGCGGCGTCCCAGGACGCGCCCGAACCTGCTCAGCCGCTCGGCCCGGCCGAACCGGCCGGCATCGGCCATCGTCCAGGCCGCCGCCGCCATCGTGATCGCCTCGGCTGTGGGCACCCGGCGGGCCCGAGCGCTGGCCGCGACGTGCTCGGCCCGGAGGTGCACGAGCATCGACGGGATGTCGATACGGACCGGGCAGGCGTCGAAGCAGGCGCCGCACAGGCTCGACGCGTACGGCAGGGAGGGGTTGTCCTCGACACCGGTGAGCTGAGGCGACAGCACCGCTCCGATCGGCCCTGGGTACACAGAGCCGTACGCATGCCCACCGGTGCGCTCATACACCGGGCAGACGTTGAGGCAGGCGCTGCACCGGATGCAGTTGAGCGCGTCGCGGCCGAACTCGTCGGACAGGACGGCGGTCCGCCCGTTGTCCAGCAGCACCAGGTGGAACTCCTGCGGCCCGTCTCCAGGGGTGACGCCGGACCAGGCGGAGGTGTAGGGGTTCATCCGCTCGCCGGTCGAGGACCGCGGCAGCAGCTGCATGAACACCTCGAGGTCGGCGAAGGTAGGTACGAGCTTTTCGATGCCCATCACCGTGATCAGCGTGTCGGGCAGGGTGAGGCACATCCGGCCGTTCCCCTCCGACTCCAGCACCACGCAGGTGCCGGTCTCGGCGACCGCGAAGTTGGCACCGGAGATGGCCACCTTGGTGGCCAGGAACTTGGCCCGCAGATGGCGGCGGGCGGCCTCGGCGAGCACCGAGGGCTCGTCGGTCAGGCCGGGGTCGACCCCTTCCATCTCGGCGAGGAAGATGTCGCGGATCTCCGAGCGGTTGCGGTGGATCGCGGGCACGAGGATGTGCGAGGAGGTGTCGTGGCCCAGCTGCACGATCAGCTCGGCCAGGTCGGTCTCGTACGCGGCGATGCCGGCGTCGGCGAGCGCCTCGTTCAGCCCGATCTCCTGGGTGGCCATCGACTTGACCTTGACCACCTCGGTCTGCCCGGTCGCCTGGACGAGCCC
The DNA here is from genome assembly GCA_046732575.1 of Actinomycetota bacterium. Classification (GTDB taxonomy): domain Bacteria; phylum Actinomycetota; class Actinomycetes; order Propionibacteriales; family Nocardioidaceae; genus JBKPNJ01. The sequence continues at coordinate 4,446 of JBKPNJ010000060.1, read as the reverse complement.
GGTGACGATCCGGTTCGCCTCGGCCGCGTCGCGCGCCCAGTGGACGATGCCGCCGCGGCGCGTTACCGCCGACTCCAGCTCGACCAGATGCTCGTCCAGGCGAGCCATCGTCGAGCGCTTGATCGCCTCGCCGGCCAGCCGAAGCTGCTCCCAGTCCGGCAGCTCTCCGACCACCAAGGCGCGCTTGGTGCGGATGGTGCGGGTGGCGTTGGCGAGGTTGTGCCGCAGCTGGGTGTTCCGCAGTGACTTGCGGGCCGCCGCGGGGAACGGCTCGGGGGCGTGCAGCGCACCGACACCGCGGGCCGCGTGCACCGGCATCCCGAGGAAGGCCTGGCCCATCAGGGACCGCGCTCGGTGCTGGCCAGGATCTCCGCCAGGTGCACAGACCTGATCTGCGTACCCAGCCGGGAGAACCCGCCGGCGATGTGCATCAGGCACGAGGAGTCGCCCGCGGTCACGACGGCGGCGCCCGTCTCGGTCACGTGCCGCATCTTGTCGGCCAGCATCGCGGTTGAGGTCTCGGCGTTCTTCAGCGCGAAGGTACCGCCGAAGCCGCAGCACTGATCGGCGTCGGGAAGCTCGACGAGGTCGATGCCGCTCACGTTGCGCAGCAGCCGCAATGGCTTGTCACCGACGCGAAGCAGTCGCAGCGAGTGGCAGGTCGGATGGTAGGTGACGCGGTGGGGGAAGTACGCGCCCACGTCGTCGGTGCCGAGCACGTCGACGAGCAGCTCGGAGAACTCGTAGGTCTTGGCCGCCGATGCCGTGGCCGCCTCGACCAGCGGCGCGTCCCCGTACCTTTCGGCGACCATCGTGTGCTGGTGACGGACCGAGCCGACGCACGACCCCGAGGGAGCGACCACCACCTCGCAGTCGGCGAACACCTCGACGTGGTGACGCACCAGCGGAAGGGCCTGACGCTCGTATCCGGTGTTGATGTGCATCTGGCCGCAGCAGGTCTGCTCGGTTGGGAAGACGACCTGGTGGCCGAGCCGCTCGAGCACCCGCACACAGGCCTGGCCGACGGAGGGGAACATGGCGTCGCCCAGGCAGGTGATGAAAAGGCCGACCCTCATCACAGTCGGCCGCCGGTCATCGGCCCCTCCCGGTGGGTGCGCCGGACTCGTACCAAGCCGTCGGCGAGTGCTCGACCGGAGGAAGGTCGCGCCCGTGCACGGTGGGAGCGGCCCACGCGACCGCGTTGGCGATGACCCGCCGGATGTGCGGATGGTAGTAGACCGGGTAGTCCTGGTCGCCGGGGCTGATGTAGGCGACTTTGCCGAACCCGCGGCGGAACGTACAGCCACTGCGGAAGACCTCACCGCCGGTGAACGAGCTCACGAAGACCAGCTCGTCCGGCGCCGGGATGTCGAAGAACTCCCCGTACATCTCCTGCCGGTCGATGATGATCGGGCTCGGTACGCCGGCCGCGATGGGGTGCGTGGGGTCCACCGTCCACACCAGCTCCCGGTCCTGGCCGTTCCGCCACCGCAACCCGCAGCTCGTGCCCATCAGCCGACGGAAGATCTTGGAGAAGTGGGCGGAATGGAGGGCGACCAGTCCCATGCCGCCCAGGACGTGCTCCCTGACCCGGTCGGCCACGTCGTCGCGAACCTCGTCGTGGGCGATGTGCCCCCACCAGACGAGCACGTCGGTGCCGGCGAGGACGGGTCCGGTCAGCCCATGCTCGGGTTCGTCCATGGTGGCGGTGCTCACCAGCGCCGCCGACCCGAGGTTTTCACTGATGCCGTCCGCGACCGCGGCGTGGATCCCGTCGGGGTACAGCTGGGCGACGTGTTGATCGCTGGTCTCGTGGCGGTACTCGTTCCAGACCGTGACCCGGATCGGCGCTGCGGGCGTCGCGTGCTCGGTCACGGCGCGACCGTAGCACCGGCCCCGGCGCACGGCACACGGCACGATCCGACAGTTGTTCGGCGCAATAACCGGCGGATCAGACGAGCTCGGGGCGCTCCCACTTCTCGCCGAGTACGTGCTGGGCCAGGAAGGCGTAAACGGTCTCGTACCAGACCTTGGCGTTCCCGGGGGTCAGCACCCAGTGGTTCTCGGTCGGGAAGTACAGGAACTTCGTCTCCACACCGTGGCGCACCAGGTCGTAGTACAGCCGCAGCCCCTCGCCGATCGGCACCCGGTAGTCCTTGTCGCCGTGGATGACGAGCATCGGCGTGCTGATCTTGTCGACGTGCAGGTGTGGGGAGTTCTCGAGGACGAAGCGGGGGTCCTCCACCGGGTCGCCGCCCATCTGGCCCCAGTAGTACGCGTCGTCGGTCGCGCCGCTGAACGCGTCGAGGTGCCACAGCGACGCGTGCGTCACGATCGCCTTGAAGCGCGTCGTGTGGCCGGCGATCCAGTTCGCCATGTACCCGCCGAAGCTCCCGCCCATGGCGGCGGTACGGGTCTCGTCGATGTCGTCACGTGCGGTCGCGGCGTCGGTGATCGCCATCAGGTCCGAGTACGGTGCTCCACCCCAGTCGAACCAGCCACGTTCCACCATCCGCGGCCCGTAGCCGGTCGACAGCGCGGGATCGGGAAGCAGGACCGCGTAGCCGCGGGCCGCTGCGGTCCAGGGACTCCAGCGCCAGGTCCACGCGTTCCACGAGCCCATCGGCCCGCCGTGCACCCACAGCAGCAACGGTGCGGGCTCGGTGGTCGAGGCCCCGTGCGGCACCACCAGCCAGGCGCGAACGGTGCTGCCGTCGTCGGCGGTGCAGGAGATGTCCGAAAGCGTTCCCGGCAGCTCACCGACGGCGCCTGGAGAGCGCAGCGGCACAGGATCCTGCTCGACCGCGTCCGGGTCGAGCCTGACCGGCAGGTCCGGCTGGTCGATCGACGACCGGAGCGCGCACAGCACTGTCGCGTCGTCACTGAGCACCAGATGGCTGTAGGCGCCCTTGGCGGTCAGCCGGGTGACCTCCCCCGAGGCGACGTCGAGCCGCCACACCGGTGAGTGCCCGAAGAAGTCGGCCGCGAACCACACCACCGAGCCGTCTGGGCGCCAGGTCACCCACTGCGGCCAGTTGTCGAACTCCGGTAGCAGGTCCGTCACCCCCCCGTCGGGTGAGACCGCCACCAGGGTCGAGCTGTCGGGTACCTCGACGGTACGGACGACGGCGCGCTCGCATAGCAGCGTCCCGTCGTCGAAGAACCCGATCGTGTCGAACTCGAACCCGTCCGCGGCGACCGTTCGCTGGATCTCGCCGTTGCGCGCGTCGACCACCCGGACGATCCGCGTGGGACCCGACCGTGCGTCCTTCGCCTCTCGCCAGGTGTAGGCGACCTGCCGTCCGTCGTGGCTGATCGCTGCGGCACCGACCCGTCCCCGGGCATCGGGCGTCAGGTCGACGATCGCGTCGACATCGACTCCGCCGTCCCCCTCGAGCGCGGGGGCAAGCAGCAGGTGGGTCGACGCCGGACCCAGGTCGTGGTCCCAGTACCGCACCGGATAGGACTCGTGCAGGATCGCGGTGACACCGCCGTCCTGGCGCGCCTTGCGCCGGGCGCCGTCGTCCGACCCCGAGGGTGCTCCGGCCATCACGGGGGAGCTGATCAGCAGCTGGCCGGTGGTACGGGCGGCGCGTACGGCCTCGACCCCGAACGGACGGGTCAAGACCTGTCGAGCCTCGCCGGCGGCAGGCAGCAGCCACAGCGCCGGGGGATCCTCAACCGGGGCGGGCGAGCCGGCGGCCGGTGTCGCCGGTGACGCGTCGCGCTCGGGGTTGGGCCGGCCGGAGACGAACAGCAGGGAGCCGTCGGTCAGATAGACCCCCGGTTCCTCGGGCTTTCCCGACCGGCTCAGCCGGACGGCGTCGGTCGCACCGCCTGGGTCGACGGACCAGATCGCGCTCTGCCACCTCGACTTGTCGGGCGTCAGCATCGACACCCCCGCCGCCAGCCTGGCACCGTCCCTGGACAGTGCCAGGCTGGTCACTCGAGGCACGGCAACGAACGCGTCGAGATCGTCAAAGGGATTCGTCGAGTCGGTCATGCGTGCCATCCTGCCCGAAACCACGGCGCGGAGAACAGCCAGGCAAATGACATGGATGTAAGTCACAGGATGGTCGCTGTGTTATTGGAGGTATTTGTGTGAATGTTGTTCCCAATGTGGCCAAAGGTGGCTACGGTCGAGAGTGGGGACAGGTACCACCACTCTCGGGAAGGCAGCGTCGTGCACCAGGCCAGGCCGGCTAGCGGCGTTGTCGCAGCCCTCGCGGTCACCGCGATCTGCCTCGCCGGGTTGCCATCCCTCGCCCAGGCCGATGGAAACCACGCGTTCCCCAGCAAGCAGGAGATCCGGGCCTCCCGACAGGCAGCCGCTGCGAAGGCTCGCGACGTCGGGGCGATCAAGGCCGACCTGGCGCTGGCCACCCAGCGGCTGCACGATCTGGGCATCAAGGCGGAGCAGGCGACCGAGGCGTACAACGGCGCGAT
>JBKPNJ010000059.1:0-11115 GCA_046732575.1 Actinomycetota bacterium | reverse complement strand
CCACCTTGCGCTCCTCGACCTTATGGCCCAGTCGCTGCGCCAGCTCCAGGATCGACGCGCGGGTCACGCCCTCCAGGATCGAGTCGTTGAGCGCTGGGGTGACGATCGAGCCGTCGTTGTTGACGAAGAAGATGTTCATGCCGCCGAGCTCCTCGACCCAGCGATTCTCCACGGCGTCGAGGAAGACCACCTGTTCGCATCCGTTGAGCGACGCCTCCCGTTGCGGGAGCAGGCTCGCGGCGTAGTTGCCGCCGCACTTCGCCGCGCCGGTGCCGCCCGGAGCGGCCCGGGTGTAGTCCTCGCTCAGCCAGATGTTCACCGGCCGCAACCCGCCGGTGAAGTAGGCGCCGGCGGGGGAGGCTATGACACACAACGTCACATGCTGGGCGGGTCGCACACCGAGGAAGACCTCCGAGGCGAACATGAACGGCCGGATGTAGAGCGTCTTCTCCCCGGCGCCTCCGTCCCCACCAGGCACCCACGCCTGGTCGGTTCGGATGAGGGCGTCGATGGCCCCGATGAAGTCCGCCGGAGCCAGGTCTGGCAGCGCGAGCCGCGCCGCCGAACGCCTGATCCGGGCGGCGTTCACCTCGGGCCGGAACGTCCAGATCGACCCGTCGGTATGCCGGTATGCCTTGAGTCCTTCGAAGATCTCCTGCGCGTAGTGCAGCACGGCGCTGGCCGGGTCCATCGAGATGGGTGCGTACGCGGTGACTGTCGCGTCGTGCCACTGTGCGTCAGGAGTCCAGTAGGCAAGGAACATATGGTCGGTGAAGTACTGGCCGAAGCCGGGCTGGGCGAGGATCTGACCGCGCCTGGCGTCATCGACCGGCCGGTCGGAGCGGTCGATGCGGATCTCAAGGGCTTCGGTCATAACGCAAAGTTATCCGACCGGGCCTCGCCGCGTCCGGCAGACAGCTCATCAGCGATCGCGGCACCGATCTGCGCGGTGCTCCGCCGCACCTGCGTGCGCGCCTCGAGGTCGCGCGCCACCGCATCGTCGAGCGAGCGTGCGGCATCGGGGTACCCCAGGTGGTCCAGCAGCAGCCCGGCGGACAGGATGGCAGCTGTCGGGTCCGCCAGCTGGCGCCCGGCCAGGTCGGGCGCCGACCCGTGCACGGGTTCGAACATGCTGGGGGTCGCTCGGCTGGGGTTGATGTTGCCGCTCGCCGCCAGGCCGATCCCTCCGGTCACCGCAGCAGCCAGGTCGGTCAGGATGTCGCCGAAGAGGTTGTCAGTGACGATGACGTCGAACCGGGTCGGCTGCGTTGTCATGAAGATCGTCGCGGCGTCGACGTGCAGGTAGTCGGTGCTGACGGTCGGGTACTCCGCCTGGACGGCGGCGAAGGTCCGTGACCACAGCCGGCCGGCGTGGACGAGCACGTTGGTCTTGTGCACCAGGGTCAGGTGCCTGCGTTCCCGACGGGCCGCCCGCTCGAAAGCCTCGCGTACGACGCGCTCGACTCCGTACGCGGTGTTCACGCTCACCTCGGTGGCGATCTCGGCGGGCGTTCCACCGCGGAGCACTCCGCCGTTGCCGGCGTACGGCCCCTCGGTTCCCTCCCGTACGACAACGAAGTCGATCGGCCCCGGATCGCGCAGCGGCGTGGTGACGTTGGGGAACAGGCGTACCGGGCGCAGGTTCACGTAGTGGTCGAGCTCGAACCGCAGCCTCAGCAAGAGGCCCCGCTCGAGCACCCCGGGCGGAAGCCTCGGGTCGCCGGGCATGCCACCCACGGCGCCGAGCAGGATCGCGTCGTGCTGCCGGATCTCCGCGAGGACGGAGTCCGGCAGCACCTCACCGGTGGCGAGATAGCGCTCCGCGCCGAGATCGTAGGTGGTGGTCTCGAATGTGACACCGATCGTCGGCGCTACGACGTCGAGAACCCGGCACGCCTCGCCGATCACCTCGGGACCGATTCCGTCACCGGGGATCACCGCGAGTCGGACGCTGTCACCCACCCGCGGAGCCTATCTGCGTGCCACCTGACCCCAACCTGTTGGCTACGCCGACAGCTCTCGCTGCCAGCCCTCGGTCCTGACGACGACGTCATCCCAGGGATGCCGCCCACGTGTCTGGCGCTCAGAGACGCGCTTGTCGAGGTGACCGCAACCCTCGAACGGGGCACGAGAGGTGCCGGGTAGGGCGGTGAGACGGTCCGGAGGCGGCGGCAGAGCCGTGCAACACTCGTGGTCATGAGCGCGCCACCGGAGCTGCCCGCGATCGTCGCGAAGGCCTTCGACGTGTCTCGCCGGCTCGGGTTCGTGACCTCCTGCCGCAACGAGACGGGCCGGCTGCTCGCAACGCTCGCCGCCTCCCGCAGCGGCACTCTGGCCGAGTTCGGAACCGGCTGCGGCGTGGGCTCCGCCTGGCTGCGCAGCGGGGTGCGCGACGGCGCCCGGATCGTCACCGCGGAGCTCGACCGGACACGAGCCAAGGCGGTTCGGACCCTGTTCGAGGGCGATGACCTGGTCACCGTCCTCGAGGCCGACTGGAGCAACCTTCGTGCGTACGCGCCGTTCTCGTTGCTGTTCATCGACGTGCACGAGCCGAAGCAGAGCGGCATCGATCTCGTCGCCGACCTGATGCAGCCCGGCGGCTTCGTCGTCCTCGACGACTTCACCCCATGCGAGTCCTGGCCCCCGATATGGGAGGGCAGGGTCGACGCTGTCCGCGAGCTGTGGCTCACCGACCCGCGCTTCACGACCGCGGAGGTGATGGTCGCGCCGGACGCCTCGGTGCTGCTGGCCAGCCGCGGATGACGCCCGTCAGACAGTCAGGTCCACGGTGAGCATGGACTCGGCCGAAATCGCCTTGGTGATGTCGTCGAGCACCGTAGCGGGAATCTGGGAGTCGATGGTCATGGCGACCAACGCCTGGCCCCCTTTGCGATCGCGACTGACCTGCATGCTCGCGATGTTGACGCCCGCGTCCCCGAGTATCCGCCCGACGACTCCGACCATGCCGGGACGGTCCTCGTACCGGACGAATGCCAGATGCTCCTCCGGCTCGATCTCTATGTCATAGCCGTTGACCTCGACCAGCCGTTCGCGCTGGTGGATGCCCACCAATGTTCCGGACACCGACACCTGGTTGCCGTCTGCGAGCGTTCCCCGCAGCGTCACGAGGTTGCGATGGTCCGGGCTGTCGGGGTCGGTCAACAGCCGCACCTCGAGCCCGCGCTCGGCGGCGAGCAGCGGAGCGTTCACGTACGACACGTGGTCCTCGATGATGTCGGCGAACACGCCCTTCAGCGCCGCCAGCTCCAGCACCTTCACGTCGTGCTGGATGATCTCGCCGCGCACCTCGACATCGAGCTGCTGGGCGACTCCACCGGCCAGCGCGGTGAAGATGCGGCCCAGCTTCTCGGTCAGCGGGATGCCAGGGCGCACGTCTTCGGCGATCACACCACCCTGGACGTTGACCGCGTCAGGCACGAGCTCACCGGCCAGCGCCAGCCGGACCGACCTGGCCACCGCGACACCGGCCTTCTCCTGGGCTTCGACCGTCGATGCTCCCAGATGGGGAGTTGCCACCACGCTCTCGAACTCGAACAGTGGTGAGTCGGTGCACGGCTCTGTCGCGAACACGTCGATGCCGGCTCCCGCGACCCGGCCCTCCTTCATCGCGACGTACAGCGCATGCTCGTCGACGATGCCGCCGCGGGCCGCGTTCACGAGGATCAGGTCCGGCTTTGTCCTGCGGAGCTGCTCCTCCCCGATGAGCCCGACCGTCTCCGGTGTCTTCGGCAGGTGAACGGAGATGAAGTCGCTCGCGCCGAGCAGCTCGTCCAGCGGTACCAGGCGCACACCCATCTGTGCGGCGCGGCCGGCCTGGACGTACGGGTCGTATGCGAGGACCCGCATCCCGAAGGCACTCAGCCGCTGGGCGACGAGCACGCCGATGCGGCCGAGACCGACGATTCCTACCGTCTTCTCGTACAGCTCGACACCGGTGTAGCGGCTGCGCCTCCACTCACCGTTCTTCAGCGACTGGTTGGCCGGCGCGATGTTCCTGGCCGCCGCCAGCAGCAGGCCGACCGCGAGCTCGGCGGCGCTGACGATGTTCGAGGTCGGGGCGTTGACGACCATCACCCCGTTGAGGGTCGCCGCCTTGACGTCCACGTTGTCCAGGCCGACGCCGGCTCGGGCGATGACCTTGAGCCGTCGGGCAGCGGACAGGACCTCGGAGTCGACCTTGGTGGCGCTCCGGATCAGGAGCGCGTCGGCGTCGCCGACCGCGCCGAGGAGCGCGCCACGGTCCGAGCCGTTGCAGTCCCGGATCTCGAAGTCGGGACCCAGAGCGTCCACGGTGGCAGGCGAGAGCTCTTCGGCGATGAGTACGACAGGCTTGCTCACGGTGCAGTCCTCAGGTCAGGCCGTTTGTGGGTCGGTCGACACGTTCGACCCGCACGACGCTGTGCCCAGTCGGGCAAGTCTAACGCCGGTGCATCGCGGGGAGTGGATCCCTGGTCGCGGCGGCCGCGAGCCGCGTGGGAGCACCTGCACACCTCGTTTCGAGCAGCCGGTGAGGTTGGCTCCGGCCCGCGCGGTCGGGCTGTCGGTGACTGGTCAGCCGAATGGGGTCTGTCCTCGCGGTCATGCGGCCCTGGGGTCCGGGACCCGGTGAACGGGATCCCGCCTGCCACCGATGTATTCGCCGTGCCCATCGCCTTCGTCGCTGACCTGCCTGGTGAACCCGTGACCGGTCGAGCCGGCAGCGCAGTCTTCCACATGTGACAACCGTGCCGAACGCTCGAGTCAGCAGCGGGTGTACGGGGGGTCGGTGTGACCGGTCGCTCCGTCGATCACCCAGCGGCCGCCGACGGCGACCATGTCGTAGTCGACGGACCACACCACACAGGTGGCGAGTGGGTCATCGGAGGGTCCGTCGCCGGGATCCTGCCGGCTGCGGAAAGTCGCCCACACGGTGGGGGCACCGGGGGGACCGATCACGGACCTGACCACCAGCTCGTCGTCGTAGGAACTGGCGTAGGCCTCGTGCCACTTCTGGGGATCTGAGAAGTTCGCGGCCCGGTATGCACTGCTCACCTCACGCATGGCGGCGGCATAGTCGCCCGCATTGATGGCGGCGAGGTACGCCTGCAGTGTCCGGTTCACGCCGTTCTCGACGGCGCCTCCGGCGGTGGAGCACAACGGGCGCTCGGGAGTGAAGAGACCGCTCCGGGCGGTCAACGCAGGCCGGGCGATCGAGACGGGTACCGCGAAGCCGATGCCCTGTGCGCCTTTACGGATCGCATCGGCCAACCCGACGACGTCGCCGTTGAGGTCCACGAACGGCCCACCGGAGTTGCCGGGATTGATCGCGGTATCCGTCTGCAGCAGGCCGTGGAACTCGCCCGACTCCGTCGTGATGTCGCGGTCCAGCCCGGACACCGTGCCCTCGGTGAGCGACTTCGGCTCATCGAAGGGGAACCCGATCGCCGCGACGTGCGTGCCCGGCTGGGGGTCATGCGGGGCGAACGTGAACACGTGACCATCGACCGGTGTGTCCAACGACAGCAGCGCGACGTCGATGGACGGGTCGACTCCGATCACCTGGGCAGGCTGGCGTACGCCCGCCAGGTCCACCGAGATGTATCTGGCGTCGTCCACCACATGGGCAGCGGTGGCCAGCGTGCGCTCGTCGACCAGGAAGCCGGATCCGGAGACGACGCCGTCACAGGTGGAGACGAGCACGAGCCCCACACCGCTCTGCACGTCGGCGTAGACGGTGGAGAAGTCCGCGGGAGCACCGGCGGCTGGTGTCCCCGAAGGCGCGGGAGACGTGACGGTGACAACAGACCGCGCAGTTGCCCGTGGCTCCTTGTTGGGATCTGACGAGCCCATGTCGAAGAGCCAGAATCCCCCGCCCACCACGAGACCGAACACCACGAGGACGGCTGTGACGCCCAGCGCCGCCTTGTGCCGACGCCGGGGAGGCGGTTCCGGAGCCGAAACCGGTGCCTGGCCGCCCCACCACCCCGTACCAGCGGGTGTCGGCTGCTGACCTCCGCGGGAGTACGGGGGGACGGCGGGCGGCTGCGGCTGCGGAGCCGTCGGCTGGAGCTCTTGAGGGGGTGGTGGCCGGCGGGGCGGCGGCTGGAACGGCGGCCCGGCCGGGGGCTGGAGCGGCGGCGTGCGCGGGGGCTGGTTGCTCGACGACGGCGGTTGCGGGCGTCGCAGTCCACAGTTGGGGCACTGCGCCTGGGAGCGGGCGACTCCGAAGCCGCACCGCGGGCATTGGTCCACGGCTATCCGTGCACCCGGACAGCCATGGTGGAGCGCTGCCGGCGCGGTGCGAGGAGTGGGTACCGGGGGTCTCGGCGCACGTCGACAGCTCCCGTCCGGCTTCTGCCGGGCCCACGGCGTGGGGCCCGTGGCTCCAGCCTAGTGGGCCGGTGCCGTTCGACCCCCCGCGTCCGCGACCGGGCGGCACTGTCGCCGCTCGTCGTCACCGGGTCCCGTGGGAGGCGCTCTCGCCGGACAACCGCGGCGCCCGCGCGTCACGCAGCAGTAGCCGGCGCAGCAGTGGGGCCCTCGTGCGGATCGGCCGAACGCGCGCGACGGGCGCACTCGCGGTCGCTGCGTCGTCGTTGCTCAGCCGGGCCGCTCTCGCTGCCAGCTCAGACGGACCGGGCATGGGTGCCGGCGTCGAACGTAGGCGGATGGATGCTCGCAACAGCTGTGGTGGGTCGACCTGGTCCACTGACTTCTCCGCTCGCTCGTATCCCCCGGGTACGGGCGCCGGGAATGAGCGGCACCGGTTCGCGGCTTACGGGTGCAGTCTCCTGCACAGCGGACCGGACGCCGTCGAGGATGCGGCAAATCGCGCCGGCTCATCACTGTCGGTCACCTATGTCGCTCCGCGTACGCGGTGGCCGCAGGCCCTTCACCGCGCACTTCGAGCCTCGACCTCCGCCCGGGTGGGGATCGAGGGCACCGCGCCGTGTCGCTCTACGCTGATGCCCGCGGCGACGACTGCCCGGCGGGTGGCGGCGGTCACCGAATTGCCGGTTGCCAGGCCCGCTGCGAGCACGCCGGTGAAGGTGTCCCCCGCCCCAGTGGTGTCGGCGACCTTCGCGATGATCGCCGGCACGCGCTGCAGCGGTTCTCGTCGCCGCAGGACGACAGCCCCCTCAGCGCCCAGTGTCACCACCACCGTCGGCACCCGATCGGTGAGCCCTCCACCTGCGGTGATCGGATCGGGGTCCCCGGCGATGGTTCTCACCTCGCTCTGGTTGACGACCAGCACGTCGACCAGGGCCAACAGCTCGTCGTCGAGGGCGGCCGCAGGGGCGGCGTTGAGCACCATCGTCGTTCGGGCTGACCGGGCGACGTCCGCTGCCTCCGCCACCACTGCCAGCGGCACTTCGAGCTGCGCCACCAGGACGGAACTGGCAGCGATCGCCTCCCGCGAGTCGGCGGGAAGTCTGGTGACTGTGCCGTTGGCGCCAGGGGCAACGACGATCGTGTTGTCGCCGCCTCGCTGCACAGTGATCAGGGCGCTGCCGGTCGGCGCTGCCGCGGTCTGCAGCAGCCTGGTGTCGATGCCGGCATCCCGCAGGACGGCTGTCAGCTCCTGACCGTCGGGATCGTCCCCCACAGCCCCGATGAACCCGGTCCGGGCGCCGACGCGGGCGGCCGCCACCGCCTGGTTGAGCCCCTTGCCGCCGGGATGTCTGGCCTGGCCGGTGGCCAGCACGGTCTCTCCCACCGTGGGGAGCTCCGCGACCGAGTAGACCAGGTCGACGTTCGCGCTGCCGAGCACGACCACGTCGAACAGGCCTGCTTCAGCGCGCAGCGGTCCCCTCCGTGTAGTCGTCACCGGTCGACTTCACCCAGCTCATCAGCTTCCGGAGCTCGCGCCCTGTCTGTTCGATCGGGTGCTTCTCAGCGGCCGCCCGATAGGCCTTGAACCTGGGAGCACCGTTGTCCTGGTCCTCGATGAAGCCGGCGGCCCACGTCCCGTCCTGCACCTCGGCGAGGACCTCCCGCATCCGGGCCTTGACCCCGCCGTCGATGATCCTCGGGCCGGAGGTGTAGTCGCCGTACTCAGCGGTGTCGGAGACCGACCAGCGTTGTTTGGCGATGCCCCCCTCGTACATGAGGTCGACGATGAGCTTCAGCTCGTGCAGGCACTCGAAGTATGCGATCTCGGGTTGGTATCCCGCCTCGATGAGCGTCTCGAAGCCGGCCTGGATCAGGGCCGAGGCCCCGCCACACAGCACCGCCTGCTCACCGAACAGATCGGTCTCGGTCTCCTCGGCGAACGTCGTCCTTATCGCCCCGGCCCTGGTGCCGCCGATCGCCTTGGCGTAGGAAAGCGTCAGGTCCCACGCCTTTCCGGACGCGTCCTGCTCGACGGCAACGAGCACCGGAACGCCCCGCCCCTCCGAGAACTCTCTGCGTACGAGGTGCCCGGGTCCCTTGGGGGCCACCATGCACACGTCCACGCCGGACGGCGGACTGACGTAGCCGAACCGGATGTTGAACCCGTGTCCGAACAGGAGCGCATCGCCGTCGACGAGGTTCGGCTCGATCGCGTCGGCGTACAGCGAACGCTGCACCGGGTCGGGAGCGAGCACGACGATCAGGTCGGACTCCTCGCACGCCTCATAGGGGGTGACGACCGCCAAGCCCTCCGCTTCTGCCTTGGCGCGGCTCCTGGAGCCTTCGAGGAGACCGACCCGGACGTCGACTCCGGAGTCGCGCAGGGACAGGGCATGAGCATGACCCTGGCTGCCGTACCCCAGTACGGCCACGTTCCGGCCCTGGACGACGCTCAGGTCCGCGTCGTCGTCATAGAACATCTGTGCCACGTCGACTCTCCTTCAGGTCCGGCTTGTTCGCGCCTCGTCCGCGCGGTCATGCGGAGGTGCTGACGGGCCGGAGCGCGCGGTCACCGATCGACCGTCCGCCCCGGCCGATCGCGATGATGCCCGACTGTACGAGCTCTCTGATGCCGAAGGGTTCGAGCACCCGCAGGAGAGCCTCGAGCTTCTCCGCGGTGCCGGTGACCTCTATCGTCACGACGTCCGTAGAGACATCGACCACCTTCGCGCGGAACAGCGATACCGTCTCCAGCACCTGGCCCCGGGTCGCCGCATCGGCCTTCACCTTGATCAATGCGAGTTCCCGCTCCACCGCCGCGGATCTTTCGAGCTCGACGATCTTCAACACGTTGACCAGCTTGTTGAGCTGTTTGGTCACCTGTTCCAGCGGGTTGTCTGCGACGTTGACGACGATCGTGATGCGGGAGACCTCGGCATGCTCGGTGGGGCCGACGGCCAGCGAGTGGATGTTGAAGCCGCGGCGGGAGAACAGGCCGGCGATGCGGGCGAGAACACCCGGCTTGTTCTCCACCAGGACCGACAGGGTGTGTGTGGTCACAGGTCGTCCTTGTCGAACTCGGGGGCCAGGTCACGCGCGATCTGAATGGCGTCGTTGCTCATCCCGGCGGGGACCATCGGCCAGACCATCGCATCTCGATGCACGTTGAAGTCCACGACGACTGGGACATCGTCGATCTGCATCGCCTTGTCGATCGTCGTATCGACGTCCGCGGCGCTGTCGCAGCGCAGCCCGACGCAGCCCATCGCCTCCGCGAGCTTGACGAAGTCCGGGACCCGGCCGAGCTCGGGCCGCGGTCGTAGGTCGGTGTTGCTGTAGCGGCCCTGATAGAACAGCGACTGCCACTGGCGTACCATCCCGAGGCTGTCGTTGTTGATCACCGCGATCTTGACCGGGATGCCTTCCAGGGCGCAGGTGGCCAGTTCCTGGTTGGTCATCTGGAAGCACCCGTCGCCGTCGATGGCCCAGACGATGCTGTCCGGCTTGGCGACCTTGGCTCCCATGGCCGCGGGCACGGCGAAGCCCATGGTCCCGAGACCGCCGGAGTTGATCCACTTGTTCGGCCGTTCATAGGCGATGAACTGGGCTGCCCACATCTGGTGCTGGCCGACGCCGGAGACGTAGATCGCGTCGGATCCGGCGATCTGGCCGATCCGCTCGACGACGTACTGCGGGGCGAGGGAGCCGTCGCCGGGCGAGTCGTACCCCAGCGGGTACCGCTGCTTGGTGAGCTCGTTCTGGGCGATCCACGCGTCGTAGTCGCCGCGACGGCCGGCATCGGCATCCGCCTGCAGCACGGCCGTCAGAGCGACGATCACCTCACGGCAGTCGCCGACGATCGGGACGTCTGCGTGGCGGTTCTTGGAGATCTCCGCCGGATCGATGTCGGCGTGGATGACCTTGGCCTCCGGCGCGAACGAGTCGAGCCTCCCGGTCACCCGGTCGTCGAACCTGGCGCCGAGCGAGATGATCAGGTCGCTGCGCTGCAACGCACCGACCGCGGCCACGGTTCCGTGCATTCCCGGCATGCCGAGATGCTGAGGGTGGCTGTCAGGGAAGACCCCGCGCGCCATCAACGTGGTCACGACCGGGATGCCGGTGATCTCGGCCAGCACCTGCAGCTCACCCGAGGCGTGCGCGCGGCCGACGCCGCCGCCGACGTACAGGACCGGACGGCGTGACTCGAGCATCAACCGGGCCGCTTCGCGGACCTGCTTGGCATGCGGTCGTGTGACCGGCCGGTAGCCGGGCAGGTCCAGGTGGGCCGGCCAGGAGAACGAGCCCATCGCCTGCATCGCGTCCTTGGCGATGTCCACGAGGACAGGACCGGGGCGACCGGTCGAGGCGATGTGGAAGGCCTCGGCGACCGTTCGGGCGATGTCGCGGACGTCGGTCACCAGGAAGTTGTGCTTGGTGATCGGCATCGTGATCCCGCGGATGTCGGCCTCTTGGAACGCGTCCGTGCCGATGGCGGCGCTCGGTACCTGGCCGGTGATGGCGACGATCGGCACGGAGTCCATGTACGCGTCAGCGATGGGCGTGACGAGGTTCGTTGCCCCGGGACCGGACGTGGCCATGCAGACGCCGACCTTGCCGCCGGTCGCCGCGTACCCCTCGGCCGCGTGACCGGCAGCCTGCTCATGGCGAACCAGGATGTGGCGGATCTGAGTGGAGTCCATCAGCGGGTCGTACGCCGGGAGAATGGCACCTCCAGGGATGCCGAACACGGTGTCGACACCGGCGCGCTCCAGTGCGGAGACC
>JBKPNJ010000058.1:0-8342 GCA_046732575.1 Actinomycetota bacterium | reverse complement strand
TTTGAGTCGGGTGGCCGGTCCGGAGACCGAGATCGCCGCGGACACCCTGCCGTCGGGGAACCGGATCGGCGCGGCGATCGCGAACAGGCCCGGTTCCAGCTCCTCGTCGCTGAGGCCGTACCCCTGGCGCCGGACCGCTTCGAGGTCGAGCCGCAGCGCCTCGATGGTCGTGACCGTTCGTGGGGTGCGGCTCTCCAGCGGCCCGGTGGGCAGCTCTACAGTGCCGTAGGCGTAGAACACCTTGCCGAGCGCCGAGCAGTGAGCCGGGACGTCGACGCCGACCCAGTTCGTCGACCCCAGCAGGTAGCGCGACTCGATCTGAGCCACCTGGACCACGCTGTTGCCGCGAGGCACTGACAGGTTGACGGTCTCGCCGGTCTGCTCGCCGAGGCACTCAAGACCCGGCCGGGCCAGCCGGACAAGCTCATCGACCGGGTCGTGCCGGGCCGCATAGAGCGTGAACAGCGGACCGGCGACGAACGCCCCCAGCCGGTCCCGCGTGATCAGCCTGTTCCGCTCGAGCGCCTGGAGCAGGCGGGAGGTGGTCGACCTCGCCAGGCCGATCTCATTGGTGAGCCCGGTGAACGACATCGCCGAGTCCGCCTCGACCACCAGCCGCAGCAACTGCGCGGCACGGTCCACAGACTGCGTGCCATGCTGTGAAGCCACGATGCCGTCCAATGCCTGCCGAACAGTTCTACACTATGGAACGAGTGTTCCATATGATGAGCGTACGATCCACCGCAACGGGGCGTCAAGCGCTTCGGCAGCACCGGTGCCCTTTCCTGGAGGTCGGGATGTTCCACAACCAGATGCCGCGCTACGAGATCCTGTCCGAACAGGCCATGGCAGTCCTGGACAAGGGCTGGCGGCGGATCGTCAGTGAGATCGGCGTCGAGTTCATGGCCGACCGCGCGGTCGAGCTCTTCCGTGCCGCCGGACAGACGATCGAGGGCAACACGGTCAAGCTCGACCCCGAGTTCGTCCTCGAGCAGGTCGCCAAGGCACCGAAGGAGTTCGACGTCCAGGCCCGCAACCCGCTCAACAGCATCCACATCGGCGGGAACTCGATGGCGTTCGGTTGTGTCTACGGGCCGCCGTTCGTCCGTGAGGGAGAGGTCCGCCGGGACGCGACACTCGACGACTTCCGCAGGTTCACCAAGCTCGCCCAGGTGTTCCCCGAGCTCGATTCGGCCGGAGGGGTGATCTGCGAGCCCAACGACACGCCGCTGGACTCGCGCCACCTCGACATGATCTACGCGCTGCAGACGCTGACCGACAAGGTGCACATGGGTAACGTCGTCTCGGCGGTCAACGCCGCGGACACGATCCGGATGACCGAGATCATGTTCGGCGGACGGAAGGAGATCGAGCAGACACCCGCCACGATCTCCTTGATCAACTGCAACTCCCCGCTGCGCTGGGACGACCGGATGCTCGACGCGCAGTTCGAGTACTGCGCAGCCAACCAGGCGGTGGTGATGACACCGTTCCTGCTGATGGGCGCGATGTCCCCGGTGGCGATCCCGGCGACTCTCGTGCAGCAGATGGCCGAGGCGCTGTCGGGCATCGCGCTCGCGCAGCTGATCAGGCCGGGCTGCCCGGTGATCTTCGGCTCCTTCCTGTCCAATATCGACATGCAGTCGGGCTCACCGATGTTCGGGACACCGGAGTCCGCGATCGGGCTGCTGTGCACAGGGCAGATCGCCCGTCGCTTCGGACTCCCGTTCCGGTCCGGTGGGGCGCTGACGTCGAGCCAGGTTCCCGACGCCCAGGCGGCGTACGAGGCGCTGATGACGATGCTGCCGACGTTCCTGGCCGGGACGAACTGGGTGATGCACACCGCCGGCTGGCTCGATGGCGGCCTGGTGTCGTGCTATGAGCAGTTCGTCATCGACGTCGAGCTGCTGAAGATGCTGCAGGTGGAGTTCACCCCGCTGGAGATCGACGAGGAGTCGCTGGCCTTCGGGGCGCATCTGGAGGTGGGACACGGAGGCCACTTCCTCGGGGCCGAGCACACGATGGAGCGCTTCCGCACCTGCTTCTACCGCCCGTTCGTCTCGTCGTCCGACAACTACGAGAAGTGGATGCGCACCGGGGCGCTCGACACTGCCGCCCGGGCGACCAGGATCTACCAGGCCAAGCTCGATGAGTACGAGCAGCCGCCGCTCGACGAGGCCATCCGCGCCGAGCTGGAGGACTACGTCAACCGGCGCCGCAAGGAGCTCGGCGACTGACCCGCCTGGCCAACCCCGATCCGACACTTATACGGCGCGATCCGACACTTATACGGCGCGATCCGACACCTGCCGTCGGCCGGTTCGCCACCGATCGGCGCTGGTCGAATAGATCACCGCCTGGAACGGCACCGGATCCACCTCCTCCTCGCCTTCGAGCTCGGCCGCATGGTCGAACGTCAGCCCCAGCCGCCTCATCACCGCCAGGCTGCGGATGTTCTCCACCTCGGTGATCGAGATCACCCTCGGGAGGTCAAGGGCGCCGAAGGCGTGGTCCAGCCACGCCGACCCCGCCTCGGTCGCGTACCCCTGGCCCCAGTGCTGGTATCCGAGCCGCCAGGCGATCTCGATGTCGTCGGGATACCAGGCTTGGTGGTGCAGTCCGCACATCCCGAGGAACCGGGCGTCCTGCCGGCGCTCGACCGCCAGCAGCCCTATTCCCTCCCGCTCATACTCCTGCTGCGCCCACTCCGCTATCGCGTCGGACTGTGCCCTCGGCAGGGCGGCGCCGCCGAGATACCTGACCACCTCGGGGTCGGCGTTGAGCGCGGCATAGTGCGGCAGGTCGTCGAGCCGGAAGGTACGAAGCAGCAGGCGCGGCGTCGTCAGCAGCACCGTCCCCGCCCACTCGACCATGAGCCGTCTCCTCGCTGCGCATCCGGGCCCGCGCACCCAGAATGGTCCGATGCAGTTGCGCGTGTTCACCGAACCACAACAAGGCGCCACCTACGACGCCCTGCTGCGTGTCGCGAGAGCGACCGAGGATCTCGGCTTCGACGCGTTCTTCCGCTCCGACCACTACCGGCACTTCGACGGGGACGGCGGTCCCGGTCCGACCGACGCCTGGGCAACCCTGGCCGCACTGGCCCGTGACACCTCGCGGATCAGGCTGGGCACGCTGGTCACGCCCGCCACGTTCCGGCTCCCCGGGCCGCTGGCCATCACTGTGGCGCAGGTCGACCAGATGAGCGGCGGGCGGGTGGAGCTCGGCCTCGGTGCCGGCTGGTACGAGGAGGAGCACCGGGCGTACGGCATCGACTTCCCACCCGTTGCCGAACGCTTCGACCGGCTCGAGGAGCAGCTCGCCGTCGTGACGGGACTGTGGGGGACGCCACCGGGTGAGACGTTCTCGTTCCGCGGTCGTCACTACCGGCTGGAGAGCTCGCCGGCGCTGCCCAAGCCTGTGCAGCAACCGCGCCCGCCGGTCATCATCGGGGGGTCCGGTCGGCGTCGGACGCCCGAGCTGGCCGCGCGGTACGCCGACGAGTTCAACGTCGCGTTCGACGACGTCGGGCCGACCGGGGAGATCATCGGACGCGTGCTCGCCGTCTGCGAGAACCACGGACGCGATCCAGGGTCACTGCGGCTCTCGGTCGCGCAGACGGTGTGCGTCGGCCGGAACGAGGCGGAGGTACGCCGGCGCGCAGGGTCCATCGGGATGGATGCGGGGGAGCTGCGAGAACACGGCCTGGCCGGCACCCCGGCCGAGGTGGTCGACAAGATCGGCGCGTTCTCCGAGCTCGGGGTCGGCAGGATGTACGCGCAGGTGCTGGACCTCGACGACCTCGGCCACCTCGAGCTCATCGCGTCCGACGTGATGGGGAAGGTCAACGGCACGAGGCAGCCATGACGGTGCTCCCGACCGGCACGGTGACGATGGCGTTCTCCGATATCGAGGGGTCCACGCTCCTGTTGTCCCGCCTCGGTCCGGCGTATGCCGACGCCTTGACGGTGCAGCGGCAGGTGCTGCGTTCCGCGTGGTCCGCGCATCGCGGCACGGAGATCGGCACCGAGGGGGACAGCTTCTTCGTGGTGTTCGAGACGGCGCCGGATGCGGTGGCCGCGGTGACCCGGGCGCAGCGGGAGCTGGCCGGCCATCAGTGGCCCGATGGTGTGCGGATGCAGGTGCGGATGGGTCTCCATACGGGCGCACCGGCAGTCCACGACGGCAGCTACGTGGGGATGGATGTGCACCGGGCCGCCCGGATCGCGGCGGCGGCGCACGGCGGCCAGGTTCTGGTCTCAGGGGCGACGGCCCACCTGGTGGAGGGCAACCTGCCCGACGGGGTACGGCTGCGCGGCCTGGGCTCGCACCGGCTGAAGGACATCCCGCAGGCGGAGACTCTCTTCCAACTCGACATGGATGAGCTGCCTGCTGAGTTCCCACCTGTCAGGACGCTCGGAGCCGCGTCGAGCCTTCCGCTGCCCGCGACGCCGCTGGTGGGGCGCGACGGCGAGCTGGCCGAGCTGGTGGCACTGGTGAACACCGGCGACGTCCGGCTGGTCACGTTGACCGGCCCGGGTGGGTCCGGCAAGACCCGGCTGGCGATCGCGCTGGCGCAGCGGTTGGTTGGGACGTTCGGTGACGGGGTCTTCTTCGTCCCGTTGGCCCCGGCAACGACTACCGAGGTGATGTGGACGACGATCGCCGAGGCGCTCGATCTGAGGGCGGAGGAACGCACCCGGGAGCGTGTCGTGCTTCACCTGGCCGCCCGCACCGCGCTGATAGTGCTCGACAACCTCGAACAGCTCGAGGGGGCGGACGCCATGCTCGAGGAGCTCGTTGACCGGTCACCGCGGTTGGCGTTCGTGGCCACCAGCCGCCGACCCCTGCACCTCGCGGCCGAGCACGAACACCCGGTGCCTGCGCTGCAGCTGCCCGACTCGACAGGCCACCTCGACGTCATGTCGGCGGGTGCCGTGCAGCTGTTCGTTGCCCAAGCCCGCAGGGTGCGTCCAGCGTTCACCGTCACGGCTGACAACGTCGCGGATGTCGTCGCTGTGTGCCGCAGGCTCGACGGGCTGCCACTGGCCATCGAGGTTGCTGCATCCAGGAGCAAGCTGCTCAGCCCGCGTGCCTTGCTCGCCCGGCTCGACGGTGCGCTCGACATGGCGTCCAGCCGGCCCGGACCGAAGCGGCACCGGACTCTCCGGGCGACCATCGCCTGGTCATATGACCTGCTGACGGCCCGTAGCCAGGTCCTCTTCCGCCGGTTGGCGGTCTTCGCCGGGGGCGCGGACCTGGTTGCGATCGATGCGGTCGCGGGCGGTGATTTCGCCGGTCGCGCGGAGCAGCTCGACACGCTGACCGACCTCGTCGACGCCAGCCTGCTCACGGTCACCGAGGACCCCGACGGCGAGCCACGCGTGGCCATGCTCGAAACCGTGCGGGACTTCGCGCTCGACAGTGCCACCGCGGCCGCAGAGCTGGCGGCTTTGCGGGAGCGGCATGCCCACCACTACCTCGCAGTGGCACGCGTCCTGGCAGCCCGGCTCGACGGTGAGGCGTACCTTGACGCGCGAAGCCGGTTCGAGCAGGAGCACGGCAACTTCCGCGAGGCGCTCGGCTGGCTGCTCCTGGACACCTCAGGTGCCGAGCCGGCGGAGGATGTTCGGCTCGGCTTACTGCTCTGCAACGCACTGAACGGCTTCTGGACCGCAGGCGGGTACTTCTCGGAGGGCCGCCGGTGGCTGACGCAGGCGATCGACCGCGCGGCCGGGAAGGACAGCGCCGAGCTCGCCGACGGGCTTTCGGCGCTCGCGATCAACGTGCGCCACTCAGATGCCCCGGTCGCCCGCGCCGAGGTCTATGCCGAAGCCGGCGTTGACATGTGGCGTCGCCTGCAGGACAACAGCGGTCTGGCGAGGGCCCTGACGATCCTTGCCTTCACAAAGGCCAACCGCGGCCAGGCTGAGGCAGCCGAAGCACTGTATCTGGAAGCGATCCAGGTGGCCCGGGAGTCCGGCGACGCTGTGCAGCTCCACACGGCGCTCGGGGACTTCGCCATTCTCAAGGACTTCGAGCATGACCACGCGGCCGCCCTCGCGCTCCACACCGAGGCCCTGGAGCTGGCCCGGGAGGAGGGGTCTCCCTTCGCGGCTGTCAAGTATCAGCACAACATGGCGTGGACGCTTCGCACCATGGGCCGGCTCCAAGAGGCCAGGCAGCAGCTGCAGGAGCTGCTGCCACATGCACTGACCTACAACGAGCCGATGAGCCTCATCACGCTGGCCGAGGACTATGCAGCCATCGTCGCCGAGCTCGGATCGTACGACTGCGCGGCTCGACTACTCGGCTCAGCCGACACACTGCGGATGCGCCTGTCGGCGTCACGCGAGCCGATGCAGACCGAAGCCATCTCGGACTCCATCGAACGGGCCAGGACTGCGCTGTCGCCCGAGGAGTGGGAGGTGGCATATGGGGCTGGACGGGAGCTGGCGCTCGAGGACGCTCTTCTCCAAGCGTGTACCCCCAGTCGTCGCTGACATCAGGCGACGATCAGTAGGGATGACAGAGCACGGCCCCGCCGCTCGCCTCCAGGTCAGCGGAAGACGACAGTACGGTTCCCGTTGAGGAGCACCCGCTGCTCGGCATGCCACTTGACCGCCCTGGAGAGCACCCAGCTCTCGACGTCGCGCCCGGCGGCGACGAGCTCGTCGGGGCCATAGCGATGGTCGACCCGCACCACGTCCTGCTCGATCACCGGACCCTCGTCGAGATCCGGTGTGACGTAGTGCGCTGTCGCACCGATCTGCTTGACGCCTCGGGCGTACGCCTGGTGATAGGGCCTCGCCCCCTTGAAGCTCGGCAGGAACGAGTGATGGATGTTGATTGCCCTGCCCTCCAGCTGCGTGCATACCCGGTCGGAGAGAACCTGCATGTACCGGGCCAGTACGACCAGGTCGATGTCGAGGTCGCCGACCATCGACAGCAGCCGCTCCTCGGCTGCCTGCCTGGTGTCCGGCGTCACCGGGACGTGGTGGAACGGCACCGCGTAGGTGCCGGCCAGGTCGGCGAAGTCCGGATGGTTGGACACGATCGCGGCGACGTCGACCTGCAGGCTTCCGGTCTGCCAGCGGAACAGCAGGTCGTTGAGGCAGTGCCCGGACCTGGACACCAGGATCAGCGTGCGGAACCTCGCTCCCGCCTCGTGCATCTGCCACGTCATCCTGAAGCTGTCGGCCACATGGCCGAAACCGGAGCGCAGCTGGTCCAGCGTCACTGCGGGATCGAGGGTCTCGAAGTGCACGCGCATGAAGAACCGGGCGTCGAGGCGGTCGTCGAACTGCTGTGAGTCGACGATGTTGCCCGAATGCCGCACGAGGAAGCTCGAGACGGCATAGACGATGCCGGGTCTGTCCGGGCAGGCGATCGTCAGCACGAACTCCGATGCGCCTCCTGCCGCCATCGCACCTCCAGACTCGTCAAGATTGCGTCATGAGCACTAGGGTTCCGCCATGAGCAACACCGGCCGCTCCGAGACGGCCACTGTGCAGTCGGTGGATCGAGCGGTCACCGTCCTGGAGATCCTGGCACGCGATGGCGAGGCCGGGGTCACCGACATCGCCATCGAGATCGGCGTGCACAAGTCGACCGCCTTCCGGCTGGTGGCCGCTCTGGAGGCCCGAGACCTGGTCGAACAGAACTCCGAGCGCGGGAAGTACCGCCTGGGTGTCGGGATACTTCGGTTGGCCGGGGCGACGACGGCTCGGCTCGACCTGATTCAGGAGAGCCGTCCGGTGTCGCGACGGCTGGCGGCCACGACCGGTGAGACGGTCAACATCGCGGTGCTCTCCGACGGGGCGGCCCTCTACCTCGATCAGGTGGCGGGAGCATCCGCGTTGCAATTGCATAACTGGGTGGGACAGCGGGTGCCGTTGCACGCCACTTCGAACGGGAAGGTACTGCTCGCCAACCGGCCACCGGGGGAGCGCGCGGCGGACCTGCTGAAGCCCCCGCTGCCTCGGTTCACCAGCCGCACGCTCACCACCATGCGCGCACTGGAGCTGGAGCTGCAGCGGGTCCGGGCACAGGGGTATGCGACCGCTGAGGACGAGCTGGAGGTCGGGCTGACGGCTGTCGCCGCGCCGGTGCTGAACGCATCGGGGGAGTGCATCGCGTCGATGAGCGCGTCGGGTCCCGGGTTCCGGCTGGCCGGGCAGCATCGTGACCAGGTGGTGACTGCCGTGCGCCAGGCCGCTCGGGACGTGTCGCGCCGTCTCGGCTGGCTCGGATGACTAGCCTTGACGTACGGTTCGACCGCAACCATGCTGTTGCGTAAACCACGTCTTGGTTGCGTATCAGGCAACAAGAGTCATCGCCGT
>JBKPNJ010000057.1:0-13398 GCA_046732575.1 Actinomycetota bacterium | reverse complement strand
CTCCTCGCCCTCTACGAGGCATTCCGGCTGCCGGCCCGCCTTCGCGCCGCACCACTCAGCGCTCTGGTGGGTACGATCGTCGCGGCCACGTTCCTGTCCAACCTGGAGTTCAAGTTCTTCTGGATGGCGCTGATCATGGTCGCCTTGTGCCGCAACCTCACCGACGCCGAGTCCGGCCCCGCACCTCCGGCGTCTGAGCACGGTGAGCTGGTGACGGCCGGGCCGCCGGGCGGCCGGCCCCGATGGCCCTGAGACCGGCGCGGCTGGCGTAGGGGATGCGATGGGTGTTCCGTGCCTGCCCGGTCACCCGCAGCCGCTTCCCAGTCCGGCGATCAGCCGAGGTGCCGCGCCCATCAACTGCGGAGCCACTTTGCCCCGAGTGAGATCCCGGCGCGACGGTCTCGTTCGGCCGACGCTGTGAAGCCGGCCGGTCGTCCGTCAGGACCGAAGGGCCGAGTCGTGGCGGGAGGGGCTTCCGTCAGCTCAGCGGGCTACCTCCGAGAAGGACTGAACGTCGTTGGCTCTGGTCTCGGACCGGACGCCGCGCGAACGGTTGCGCTGGTACCAGTGGGCTCGTTCGACCAGCACCACACCCGCGGGACCGCTGTCAAGGTATTCCTCAGCGGTACGGCGCAGCTCTTGCAACCCGATGCCTGGCCGCACGACGAGCAGTGTCAGCGACGTCTCGGGGCGGGTGGCGACCTCGTCAGGAGTCGGGCCGTCCACAATGAGGAGCTCTCGTGAAGTCGAGGAGCCGACGCCGATGGCAGAGGAGCCGCGCAGAGCGCCGCCTTGACCTCCCGAGACGATGTCCACCTGGAGTGTCCGGCTGAGCACCGCCGTCACGGCCAGCGCCAGGTCGTGCCTTTCGCTGGAAGCCTTCCGGGCGCTGGTGAACAGGATGACATCGCCGCGATTGCCGAGCAGCCGACGGCAAAGGGGCGCGAGGCCCGTGACGTTTCGGGTGTCCCCGGAGCGGGCCAGCCGCACCCGCCCCAGCACCGGCGTCCCGGTCGCCGCCGCAGCGCCCGCAGCCTCCACCACTGGCCGCCGCCACACCAGCAGCAGGGCCACGGCACCTATGCCTGCGAGCAGGCCGGCAAGAATGCCGAGAACGATGGTGATCGGCCCACCGAGCTTGGCGACAGGCTTGGACGGCAGGTCGGGCGCCCGCTGGATCTTGAACTGCCCGACCGGTACGCCGTACTTGTTCAGCTCGACCGTGAACGTTGCGGCGGCGACCTCCGCCATGTGTTGGGCGGACTGCGGGTCAGGTCCACGTCCGATAACAGTGAAGACGATGTTGTCGAGCGAGGTCACGAGCTCGGCACGGGAAGGAATCACCGAGGCATCCGGCGGCTTGCCCAGAGCCTTCTGGATCGAATCCTCGACTGCGCCGTTGTTGAAGACGCTCTCGCCCAGGCGCGGCAAGGGGTCGAGGTTGGGAAGGGCGATCTGTCCGGTCGGTCCGACCTGGGCGCGCGCCTCGTAGACGTCAGCTCCTCGAGTCAGTGCGACAGGTACGAGCACGCCGATGACGACCACGAACAGCGCGACCAGCCAGGCATACTTCTTCAATCCCCAGGCCAAGGCGCCGAAGGCGTCTGCGCCACCGTTCATTGTGCTCCTTCCGACATACGTCCGAGTTTAGGCTGATGTGGAGCCGTGCGTACCGATTCGCCAGACTCCGTGGCGATGACCGCGCAGAACCTAGCCCACGGCATGCTGCCCATAGGGGAGGGTCGCGGCTGCGTCTGAGAGGAATCCCTGGCAGCTGGAGGTGTCAGCGAACGTGACCGAGTTGTCAATGATGTTGCCCGGGCCCCCGATCTTGGCATCCGCGACCGGCCTCAGAAAAGTCTTGCCGTGCACGCCGAGATTCTGTGCGACCTCGTTGTTCTCGCTCGGGGCCTGCCGCCCCCAGCGGACGAGCAGCCCCGAGGTCACACCGCCGAGAATGTTCCGTGTGATGTGGACACCTTTGCTGTCCCCGGCGAGGACGACGGCAACGGCACCGCCGTACACGGTGTTGTAGTCCACCGTGACGTCGGTGGGACCGCCGGCCGCGGAGCCGATGGCCAGGACCTGGTCGGGCGCGTCGAAGATGAGATTGCGGGTGACGCTTCCGGGTCCGGCGGAGCTCATGTCACCGATCGCAAGGTCGCTGGTTCGCTTCACCCCTTTGGGTGGTTGTACGCCATGGATGCAGCTGTGGGCGATCGTCCAGCGGGCCGGTTCGCTTCGCTCGAAACCCGCGACCAGGAAGTTCGTGGTCCCGTGAGATCCCCAGACCTCGCTGTTCTGCCAGGTCCAGCCGATCCCTCCCCTCAGCTTGACCATCTGATGCGGTGCCGGGTCGAGAGCCGGGTCCCACGTCACATTCAAGCCGTCGATGTTCCAGTACGACGGCCGCCGCAGCCACAACTGGCCGTGCAGTACGGGTCGTTCCCCCCGGACGGCTTTGACCGTGATCGGATGACTGGGGGTTCCCCGGTGGATGGGCACCCTGACGAACCTTTCGAAGTAGTCCCCGCCGTGCACGTACAGCAAGGTGCCGGCCCGCAGCGACGGCAGCGCCCGACGCAGCGTCCGCCAGGGATGGGCCTTCGTCCCCGAGCCGGTGTCACGACCCTTGGGACTGACGTATCGGATGAAGGTCGGCGGCGACGTGTGCGACGCGGGCCGATGCTTGGCGGCGTCTTCGTCGCCCGAGCACGCGGCCGGTGCCAACAGAAGGAGTGCGCAGAGGCAGGCCGTCACACCGTGAGTGGCGCGCATCCCTGTCCAGATCATGGACTCGGCTCACGGATCGTCGCCGGCATCGGGTGCCGTTCGGTGACGGCCGGTTCCCGTAGTGACCTCACGACTCTGGTCGCCAGCATGCCCGCCCCGGTGCCGGTGGCCTGGATCAGGTCCGTCGCGAACGGCATGGGGTCGCGTCGTGACCAGATCGCGTGCGCCTTCGGTCCCCGAATGGACCGGACCCATTCACCGATCGAGAGGCTGCCCCGTCGATGCGCCACCACCGCGGCCTGAACATCGCGACGCAGATCCAGCCACTTGGTCCCGACGTACCGTTGCCGGCGTGCGGGGGGGAGCGGAAGTCCGGCAGCATCGCAGTACGCCGTGTAGACCAGTTCGACACCGCCCGCCTCGGCGATCGCAGAACGACCGGTGGGTCGGCCGACGTTCGGTTCGATGATCACCAGCCTGCCGGTGTGCGTGTCGCGCTTCATCTCCAGGTACGCAAGGCCGCGGAAGCCGACGCCGCGGAACAAGCGCACCGTCGCCTCGAGGACATCGTCGTTGCGGCACTCTTCACCGGACGCACTGGTCCCGATCTCCGGTGGCCACTGGCGGAGCTTTCGGGCAACGAAGGTGACGAGCGGTTCGCCGGACTCGTCGAAGTAGGCATTGCACGAGAACAGACTGTCCTCACCGCCGCTGACCCACTCCTGGGCGAGCAGGAGCGGAGACCACCCAGCGACCCGGTCGTAGACCGACATCAGCTCGTCGGCGTCCTGTGCGCCGAAGCCCTTCGCGTTCGTGTTCGCCTCCCAGGTCGAGGACTTCACCGGAGGTTTGATGACACACGGGAAGGCAAGACACGCGGCCGCGGCCTCGGCATCGGAGCGGCTGGAGAGGACCCGGGTACGCGGTATGGGCAGGCCGGTCTCCTCGGCGTGGCGGGCGAAGCTGACCTTGTCCATCAGCAGCTCGACCACCGGATGTGGAGAGAGCGGCAGAACGAACCGGTCGGCGAGCTGGTCACGCTCGAGCGAGAGCGTGGTCACGCTCTGGTCCGTGCACGGGATCAGCACCGAGCTTCGAGACTGCCGCTGGCCTAGGCGTTGGAGAGCATGCACCAGGCCGTCGCCGGAGAGCGGAGACTCGACGATCTCGACACACGTGTTCGTGCGGGCGCCCCAGTGTCGCCGGTCCGCGACCACGCCGACGACCGGGACCGCCCGTGCGTGCAGGATCCGGGCCGTCTGCAGTCCGGTGATGCTGTCAAGGCCGATCACGACCGCCGGGGGGCGGGCCGGATCGGCGACTCGCGGTTCTCGAGGATTATGCGGAGTCATCGGCCTCCTCGGCCTCGATGGTCTCCTTGGTGTGGACCAGGTCGAAGATGTGGTCCACCTTGGCGATGTGAGGGTCTGCCGCTGCGGGCTTGCCCTCCTCGCGCAGCGTCCGCAGCGTCGCCTCCATCGCCTGGACCGAGGCCCGCATGGGCTGGTTGGCCAGGATCACCATCGAGAACCCCTTGGAATGCAGCTGCTCTGCGGTGTAGTCGGGGAACAGGGTGGGCACGGCTACCAACGGGGTTGTCAGGCCGGTCTTGTCCCACTCGTCGAGGAAACCCTCGATCTGGCCGAGCGTCTTGTCCTTGGAGTGGATCAAGATGGCGTCGGCACCGGCCTCGGCGTACGCCACGGCACGCTCGATCGCGGCGGCGACGCCGTGCCCGGCGATGAGTGCCTCGACCCGGGCGATGAGCACGAACAGCGGGGACTCCTGCGCGGCCTTGGCGGCGCGCAACCGGCGGGCCTGCTCCTTGGTCTCGA
Organism: Actinomycetota bacterium; assembly: GCA_046732575.1. GTDB lineage: Bacteria > Actinomycetota > Actinomycetes > Propionibacteriales > Nocardioidaceae > JBKPNJ01. The sequence continues at coordinate 8,830 of JBKPNJ010000057.1, read as the reverse complement.
CGAGCTCACGCCGGGACTTGCCCTGGTAAAGGCTGTTGCGCTTGGGAAACAGGTTGTCCTCGATGCAGATCGCGGCGACACCGGCACGGTCGAAGTCGACGGCGGTCCTTACGACGTTGGTCAGTGCGCCGTAGCCGTTGTCGCAGTCCACGACGACGGGAAGATCGGTCACACCCTCGATTCGGCGCGTGGCATCCAGCGTCTCGGTCATCGTGACCAGGTTGAGATCGGGCAGGCCGTACGCCATGGCAGACACCCCGAACCCGCTCACCCAGACGGCGTCGAAGCCGTGTCCCTCGATCAGTCGCGCACTCATCGCATCGTGGGCGCCAACGGCAACCACCGGGCCCGCAGCGAGCCCCTTCCGAAGCCTCGTTCGCTTTGCATCGGCTCGGCTCAGTGCCGAACCGTTCTCAGATGACATGCTCACTATCCAGTACCTCCTGCTCGAGGCGTCCTAGGTGGAACGCCTGAATCAACTCGGTGACGCGCTCCCCGATGAGGCGTTGTGAATCCAACGCCATCGCGCCGATATGCGGCGTGAGCACAACGTTCGGCAGCTCAGCGAACCGGGAGACTGTACCTTCGCCCTCCTGCTCGTGGACATCGAGGGCGGCGCCTGCGACGCCGCTGTCGTCGGTCAGCGCGGAGTACAGCGCTTCCTCGTCGACGACGCCACCGCGTGCCACGTTGACCAGCAGCGAACCTGGCCGCATCCGCGACATCACGTCCGCGTCGACCATGTGGTGTGTCGACTCGTTCAGCGGCACATGCAGGCTCACGAAGTCCGACTGTGCCACGACGTCGTCGAAGTCGACCAGTTCGATCCCTCGGGTCCCGAGGCGACGGGCCGCCTCGGGACCGGGATGACCCACGCAGCCGAGGACGCGCAGACCCCAGGCATGGGCCATCTCGCCTACCAGTCCGCCGATGTTGCCGGCACCGACGATGCCCATGGTCTTGCCCAGGAGCAGGGCGCCGCCGAGTTCCGGCTTGGGCCAGTGCCCCTGCCTGAGCAGCCTGTCCGCGAGCGTCACCTTGCGAGCGAGAGCCAACAGCAGTGCGAAGGTGAACTCGGCAACCGGCGGCGCGGACATCCCGGGAACGCGTACGACCCGGATCCCGAGCTGACGTGCGCAGTCAAGGTCGATGTTGTCCAATCCGGCGCCCGCCCGGAGGATCAGGCGCAGGTTCTGGCCCGCGGACAGGACATCTGCCGACAGCTGCACGCCGCTGCGGACCACGACGACCTCGCGGTCGGCGATGGCCTTTCGCAGTTCGGCAGGCTCGGCCTTTATGGCTGTGCCCACGTCATAACCGCGTTCCAGAGCCACGACGGTCGCCGGATCAATCGGGCTGGCGAGCAAGATCTTCACGCGTGCATAGCCTTCCAGTGAGTGCGGATACATTCGACGACGTCCCCGAAGACCGCATCCAGCGGCCTGTCGGCGTCGATGACGACGAACGCCGGGACTACCCCGGCCAGAGCGAGGTACTGCTGCCTGCGCTGTTCGAGCCATTCGGCGCTCGACTCCGGCTTACGCAAGTACAACACCTCTGACGGCGCATCGAGGCAAATGACCAAATCGGGCTTGGGGTATGCATGGCTCAGCATCCACCCGTGGAACCGGCCGAACCACCCATGTCCGGCGCCTCGGCTGACGATGTCGGTGTGGTAGTAGTCGGCGAAGAAATGCCGGTCGAACACGACGATGTAGCCGCGCGCGCCGTACGCGGTGGCGACGGCCTGCCGCAGCCACTCCTCGAGCATCCAGACGGTGAGCCGGGTGCCGTCCTTGAGCGAAGCACGCCGGGTTTGGTGCGGTTGCCCGGCCGGGTCGTCCAACGGTGTCCGCAGCCGGCTCGCCACCAGATCCGGGCGACTGCCACGTGCGCGCTTGACCGCGAGGAGCAACCTCGTCGTGGGAAGCATCAACGAGCTGGCCTCGAGGTTGACGCCCATGTAGATCGTCTTCACCGGCCGGGGGAGCGAGGCGTTCTCGAGCATCTCGCTGATCGTGCTCTTGCCGGCACCGTCGGCGCCGACGAGCGCGACCGCCAGCCGGCTACCGCGACCCCTCATGACACCTCCAACCATCTTCGGACGCTGCGTCCTTGCGACACCACGTCGATTCCACGTCTCGTTGGGAAGCTCTCTGACGCACCCGAGCCTTCCGCCGGTGAACCGCGGCCTCCAGCATCCCAAGGTTCGCGCATGGATCCCCCGAAGCGGTGTGCCGACCGCTGTTGCAGCCGACGCACCGCCTAGTTCTCGTCGCCGACCGGTCCCCTGTGGACCGACGTGCGGACGGCTTCCGCGGCAGCCGACTGCACTGCCCGTCCGAGTGCGGCGATATCGCAAGGGTAGGGATGAAGAACCTTCGCCGAAGGCAGCCGGTCGAGCAGACCGGCGAGCAGATCGGACTCCAGCGAGTCGGCGCTCTCCACTACCGCGTTGGACGCTGCAGGGAAAGCGTAACGGAACTGTCTGTAGTGGGTCATGAACTGTGCGCGCTCATAGGCCAGCGAAGCGGCCATCCGTCCCGACACCTCCGATGGCTTCGTCGACTCGATCACGATCTCCGGGGAGTCGTGACTGAGCACCAGGACGACGGTGTCGAGGTTGCCGCGCAGCGTCACCGCATCGGCCCCGAAAAGCTCCTCGGGCGCTATCTGGAGGTAGGCCTGCCGCTCGATGACCGGCGCACCTTTGCGCATCAGCCCCGACCCGGGAAGGGTCGACTTCGACCCACGTGTCGCCAGGGCCGCCATCGTCTTCCAGGCCGACAGGCCGAGGCGCTCGCCTCGCGACCGGGCAGCGGCCAGATGAGGCAGCTGCTCCAGATGCCATGCCCACAACCGGATCGGCTCCGGGATCCCCACCATCTGACGGTCCTCGGTGAGGTAGACCCACTCGTCGCCGACGTACGTGGCTCCCTCGTTCATGCAGGCCAGGAGGCTCTCGGTCTTGCCGCTCTTCGCCCACCCGGTCACCAGCACCCCCGTGTCACGGGCAGTGAACGCCGACGCGTGCAAGGGCAGCACGCCCTTGGTCAAGGCTGTGAGGTTGATGACTGCCAGGAGGTGCGGCACTGCCGGCATGGCCCGCTCACAGACGAACTCCGGCTGGCTGCCGATCTGCTCGAAGGGAATCCGAGCCTTGGCAGCGACCCCGCCCTTGCCCTGCAGTGCGAAGAAGCCTTCCTCGTTGAAACCGCCGTCATGCAGCCCCACGAACGTCAAAGGCCTGGTGGTTGCCGTGTCGACGAAGCGCACGGTGATGTCAGGCTCGCGGTCCAGCGGCTTGGCGATCGGTCCGAGCTGCCGCCGCACCGTGGCCACGTCACGCGCCGATGCGTCTACCAGTCGAATGCCCACGACACCGTGGAGGTCGAAGTCACGCCCGGAAGAATCCGGCGGGTAGGACGGGTCGCTGGAGGTCCCGCCGGTCACTGACCTCTCCCACCGAGCATCTGGCCGACCGTGCGCAACATGATCTTCACGTCCGCCCACATGGACCAGTTCTCGATGTAGTAGTTGTCGAAGCTGGCGCGATCGGCGATGTCGGTGTCTCCACGCAGGCCGTTGATCTGTGCCCAGCCGGTCAATCCCACGGGCACCCGGTGCCGGGCGACGTATCGCGGAAACCGGTTGGCGAACTCGTCGACGAAGAGGGGACGCTCCGGTCGTGGCCCGACCAGACTCATGTCGCCGCGAACGACGTTCCACAGCTGGGGGAGCTCGTCGAGGGACAGCAACCGTAGCCACCGCCCGACCGGGCCCATCCGTGGGTCACCACCTATGTTCCAGAGCTGGGACGACTCCTCGTCGTCGCTCGGCTTGAGGGAGCGGAACTTGTAGATGGTGAAGCGGCGTCCGTCGAGGCCCACACGCTCCTGCTTGAAGATCACGCCGGGTCCGCCCTCGATGCGAACGGCGACGGCGCATACCGCGAGGACCGGGGAGAGCAGGACGAGGCCGAGGCCGGCCAGGACGAAGTCGAACACACGCTTGGTTCGCCAGGTCAGAGTGCGGTAGGAGGCGCGGCTCAGGCGCGTCAGGGGGAGCCCCCAGATCAGCTCTGTGTCAGGACCGGTACCGTGCAGCTCGTACAGACGCGGAACAAAGAATATCTCGCAGGACAACCGGTCACACCGGCGGATCATATCCACCATGAGCGACTCAGGACTTGTGGTGAAAGCGACGATTACGCTCTGAATACGGTGCTCGATCAATAGTCGCGTGAGCGCCTCGGTGCCGCCCAGCAATTGGACGTGACGGTCGGACGGAGAAACCAACGGGTCGTCATCGACGAAGCCCATCGGTCGCAGACCGTATTCGGGGTGCTCGAGCAGAGTCGCGGCCAGCTGATTACCGACGCGACCGCAGCCGATGATTATGGTCGGGCGGCCCACGTGCTCCATTTTCCGGCGGCGGCGCATGAGTGGATATCCCACAGCCCGGCCGATGGAGGCGAAAACGATGAAAACCAGCGCGGCGAAAACCGGCCCGTCCTGGACCGGCAATGTGAGCTGGAGCCGGACCGCCGATACGAGCGCCCCGGCGACCAGCGCACGGGCGGCCAGTCCGGGAAGCTCGTCGAGCAGTGACGGAGCGATGCGTGCCTTGTAGTGGCCACCAACGGCATTCAGGGCGATGATCACAACCGCGAGAAGCACGGAGGACAGCAGCGTCAGCTGCACCACCAGGCGCGTTGCGGCCAGAGCGGCAACATCCACCAGGACGGTGAGCGGGACCACATCGATACCCAGAGTGGCCAGGCGGCCGCCCGGGCGGGTCTTCGAGACGAGGGTCGGTCGCGGGGGAGCTGGGTACGGCGAGCGCCTCTCGGTCCCGGGGGCGTCATCGCCCGAGATGAGGTCACCAGCCGACACGGAACCCTCCCCTAGTACCCAAGACGGGCCAAACCCGACAGGTGAACGGGACGCGAACACGCGCCCAACGAGAGGCCCATACAATCACAACCCCTCTTAACGACCCAAGGGTTCGAGGGTTATCCGGCACGTTTATGACTAAGCGCATCCGCCTGGTCACTACGAAGGTGACGATTAGTGCTCAGTTGTTGACGCTGCGCCTATTTAGCGTGCAATAAGGAGCTCTCTCATACAGCGCGTGATTGTGCGACAACGCGCCGTGTTGTTGACGGTCCCCGGCGACTCCCGGGGCAAGCCGCAATGGTTGGGGTCGTAATAGACGCGCTGTATTCGCAGTGGCTTTGTACAGAGTGCGATGAGGCGGTTACTCAGTTCTGCGACTTCCTCCCCGACCAGTTGGGCTCGAGTGATCACACAGAGTAAGAGATAGCATCCATTACGGTCAAAGTCGGTCGGCATTTGCGGATTTGCCTGGGCTGTCCGTTACCGTGCCGTATGCGCAGACGCCACGTCGCGCAGGGGATACGAGGGAACTCAATGAAGAAGACTTGTCGAGCCGCCGCTGTGGTCGGCGGGCTGATGGTGGCCTTGGTGGGCACGGTTGGGCTCGCACCCGCGGCGACGGCGGAATACGGAACCGCCCCGACCGGCCCGGTGTGGGTTCCCGATGGCCCGGTCCATGCCGTCGTTACCGCCGGCAACCGGATCTACGTCGGCGGCAGCTTCACCGGCGGCATCGCCGCCTTGGACGCGTCCAGCGGTGCGCGGGTGCCACTGGCGGACTGGAACGGCACCACCAACGGCGACGTCCGGGCCCTGGCGATGTCCGCCGACGGCCTGCACGTCCTGGCCGGCGGTGCGTTCACCGAGGCCGACGGCGTGACTCACAAGAAGCTCGCCTCGTTCTCGACGGCCGATGGCTCAGTCGATCCCAGATGGAAGGCTGCCGCCGGCGGCGCGGTGCGGGACATCGTTGTCAGCGGCGACACGATGTACTTCGGCGGCGCGTTCCTCAAGCATGGTGGCCTCGCGCAGAGGGGGCTCGGAGCCGCCGTGGTGAGCACGGGCAAGCCCATCGCCAGCTTCACTCCTTCCACCGACGCCAACGTCTACGCGCTGGCCCTCGCCGGTGGCAAGCTCGTCTTCTCGGGCACCTTCACCCACGTGACCGCACCTGTCACGGCTGCCGGAGCGCCGGTCACCAGTGCCCGCAACTCGATGGCCTCCGTCACTCTCGCGACCGGCACCCTCGACCCGTGGAACCCTGCGCGGGCATGCACCGACTGCAACGTCTACTGGGACCTCGCCGTCGACGGGAACACGGTGTTCGCGGCGTCGAGGAACGCCGGCGCGCTGTCGGCCACCGATCTCACCACCGGGGCGCGGCGCTGGACCACGATCGGGGCGAACGGCGATGCGCAGGCGGTCACGGTAGCCAACGGCACCGTCTACGTGGGCGGTCACTTCACCGGGATCAAGAGCCAGCCGCGGACGATCCTGGCCGCGGTCAGCGAGAGCACCGGCGCCCTCCTCCCGTTCGCACCGCGCTTCGTGACGACCTACCCGGGCATCTGGGCACTGGCCTCGACGCCGACGAGTCTCTACGCCGGTGGCCATTTCACCGGCGCGGGTCCGCCGCCGAAGCAGCACCCCTACCTGGCGATATTCCATTCATAGATCGTCTCGGGTCTGAACGCCCGGCACCAGCCGCGAGGCGGGGGTGCCGGGTGGTGGCACCTCTTTGGTTCGAGAAGGCGCCTGACGCGGCCGGCCGGCGGGGATCAACGACCTGAGCGGGTCCGCCGCGGTTGTCGGATCATGCCGTGCCCACGCCCATACCCGTATCGCCGCATGAGTGGCTTGGTCGACAGCTCGACGAGCCACTGATGACGCCTGGCCATCTGGGTTCTCCAGGCCTCATCGGACCGGATCGTGACAGTGCCGAGCGTGAACCGGCTCGGGTTGCCCGCCACCATGTGGTTGGGATGTAGGAACACCGAGTCATCGCTCTCGAATGGTGGCGCGCCCTCCTCGCCCAGCAAGGCGGTTATCCGCGCGACCGCCTCCCGGGGGTCGCGGGCGAAGTCCTCGTACCTCAGCTCCATCCACCGCGACGGCGCTATCCGACGCCGTAGCACCTCCGAGCCCAAACAGTTCGCGATCCACCGGCGCACCGATGACGGCATCCGGCGCGTTCCCATCGTCCGGGTCTCACCGGCGACGGAGAAGGTCTTGCCCCGCCGCCAAGAGTGCACGACTCCGCGTGGATCGCGCACCATGTGGACCACGTAGTGGTCCAGGCCCTCGATCCCGGCCAGCACAGCCGCATCGTGCGGGCGTTTGGAGGTGTCGATGACGACGCGTGAGGCAGTGACGGCCGCGAACTCCTTGCAGGCCTCGCCCATCGCGGTCCGCACCATGGTCATGGCCGGCCAGTCGCGAACCCTGCCCGGCGGGCTGTTGCTGTCTGTTCCTCTCAGCACGCGCAGCCGATAACGGAGGCGGGCGAGCTCATGTTGGGAGGCGATCAGCAGCGGGAGCGTCAAGGGGCGTCCGTCGATGGAGATCGCCCGGGTCGCCTCGAGAACGGGCGACCATACGGGGCAGTCCTCCGGGTTCTTGCCACAACCGCACGGCCGATGATCCTGCACCCCGCGCTCCCACAGCCAACGCAGCTCACCCATGCTGGCGAACCCGTCGACCTCACCGAGCACACTGCCCAGCACTGTGGTGCCGCTGCGTCCGGGACCTACGACTGACAGCACCTTGATCGGAGCCACTCAACCCCTCACGGATCAGTCCAGATTCGTCTGAGCAGACAACTGCCGGGCGCCGGCCACCGTCGCCAGGATCGTACCGCGCCGATTGCGCGGCGGATGAGGGTGGCTAACCTGGGCACGCGGAGGAAGTGCTGCTGGTGCCGAGGCCCATACGGCCAGTGGAGAGCCTTTCGCTCCCGACAGAGGAAGGCAGCCAGTCAGTGCCCGGGATCCGGCCGAACTTCGCTTACATCGGTACCAGCAAGGCTGGCTCGACCTGGCTGTTCAATACGCTCGCCATCCACCCCGACGTGTACCTGGCCTCGACCAAGGGGCTGTACTACTTCGACTCGCACTTCGCCAATGGCAGCGACTGGTACCTCGGCCATTTCGCGGGAGCAGAGGGCAAGGCGGCAGTCGGTGAGATCTCACACTCATACTTGTCATCCCCGGAAGCCGCCGACCGGATTTCCGACCTGAATCCCGCTATGCGCCTCCTGGTCTGCTTGCGGGAGCCCGCCGACCGCGCATTCTCCGACTACCTCGATCTGGTCAAGAATGGTCAGCATGACGGCTCGTTCGAGGAGGCGCTCGAACGTTTTCCCCGGCTTGTCGATCGCGGCCGCTACGCGACCCACCTGCAGCGCTACCTGCACCGGTTTCCGCGCGACCAGATGTTGGTGCAGCTCTTCGATGATCTCCAGGTCAACGCCCAGGGATACGCCGACGAGGTCTTCGGCTTCCTCGGCGTGAGCCGCCTCGAGCTCCCCCCCGCCGCACTGAGGAGCCGCATGCCGGCCGGCAAGCCGCGCAGTCCTCGGACTGCCGCGGCGGCGAAGGCGGCGTCCCGGCTGGTCAAACGGGTTGGCCTGAGGCGGTTGCGCTCTCGGGCGAAGCGATCCGTGGCGGTACGGCAAGCGCTCTATCGGCCGTACACGAGTGATCGGCCGGCTCCGCCGGCCGACGTTGTCGCCGCTCTGCGCGGAACTTTCGCCGAGGAGGTCGAGGCGCTCGACGCGCTCCTCGATACCCCGGTCTCGACACGCTGGGGCTACCACGGCGACGATCCCAGTACCGGGAAGCCACCGAGCTAGCCGGCTGCGGTCCTGGCGAGCTCGAGCAGCCGCGAAGCCTGGTGGCTCACGTACCGGCTGGCCAGCGCCAGGGACGTCCTGT
>JBKPNJ010000056.1:0-7227 GCA_046732575.1 Actinomycetota bacterium | reverse complement strand
GGACCAAGCGCCTGACCCCTACACGCTCCTGCGGGTCGCCAGGGGCGCCACACCTGAGCAGCTGACGCGCGCGTACCGGCAGCGGGCGCGCGAGCTGCACCCCGACATCGTGCCCGGGGACGCCGCGGCCGGGCGGCGGTTCTCCCAGCTCACCGAGGCCTACCACCAGCTCTATGACACGACCCGGCGATCAGCCGGTGACGCCGGTGGACCCGAAGCAGTACCCACCGATCAGCCCGCGTCGCCGGTCGCCCGGCCGGTGCGCGGAGCCGACCTCGTCCCGCCACCGTTCCTCCTCGGAGCGGGCCCGCTGGCTCGCGGGTCTCGCAGGTCCGCAGTGGCGGCCGGGCCGGTACATGTGGAGCCGCTGCCTCCCCGGGACGACGGAGGACCACAGCGATGAGTGACTTCCTGCCGGACCAGGGCGTCTGTGGCATCTCCTTGGCCGCCGAGCTGACCGGCGTGCAACCGCAGACACTCCGGGTCTACGAGACAAGGGGCCTGCTGATGCCGGCGCGCACCGCCGGCGGGACCCGCCGGTACAGCGCGAACGACCTGGACCGGGTGCGCCGCATCAGCGTCCTGCTCGAGGCCGGCCTCAATCTGGCCGGCATCAGGCACGTGCTGGAGCTGGAGGAGGAGACGGCACAGCTGCGGGCCGAGCTCGGTGCCGCTATCTCAGCAGCAGAGTCCCCAGCCGCCGAGACGCCACCAGCAGGCCGACGGCGCCGGTGACGGTGAGATAGGCCACGTGCACGAGGTCCGCCGGGCCGACGACGCCGGTGGTCAGGTCGCGCATCAGGGCGACGCCCTGGTAGAGGGGCGTCACCTCCACCAGCCACCGGCCGGCCGGCGGATAGGTCTCCAAGGGGTAGAACGTCGCCGAGAACAGGAACATCGGCAGCATGGCAAGCGTGACGAACTCGAAGTCCTGCCAGCTGCGCATCCATGTCGTCAGGGCCATGCCCACCCCACCGAAGGCGAAGCCGACGAGCATCGAAGCAGGCAGCGCCAGCAGGGCCCACGCAGAGCTCGTCAGCCCCATCGCGACCATGACGACGATGAACATCGCGGAGTAGCACATACCCCGCAGCAGCGCCCAGACCAGCTCACCCGTCGCCACGTCCCAGGGGCGCAACCGGGTCGAGAGCATGGCGTCGTAGAGCTTGAGGTACCTCATCTTGGAGAAGATGTTGTACGTCGTCTCGTACAGTGCCCCGTTCATTGCCGACGCGGCGAGCATCCCCGGGGCCACGAAGGCGGTGTAGCCGACCACGGTCCCGTTCTCGAGGGTGAAGTCCCCCACCAGGCCCGCGACCCCCACGCCGATCGAGAGCAGGTAGAACACCGGCTCCAGGAACCCGACCAGGAACACGACCCAGCTGCGGCGGTAGACCAGGAAGTTGCGCTCTACCAGCCGCCATCCCGACCACCTCGGTGGCAGCGATCGGACCGGCCGCCGCTGCGGCCCCGGAACGGTCCGCAGGTCAGCCACGGTCGACCAGCCGCCGACGGAACAGCCGCACCGCCGCCCACCAGCCCACGAGCAGCCAGATCGAGAGGTACGCCAGATGCAGTGCCGCGGGCAGCCACGAGACCTGACCGGTGCTCACCATCCGGGTGAGCTCGACGCCGTGCCACAACGGTGTGACATAGGCAAGCCAGACGATCACTCCCGGCAGCTGGCTGACGGGGAAGAATGCGCCGGAGAACAAGAACATCGGCATCACACCCAGCCGGTACATCACCGAGAACCCGTCCGGCGACTCAGCGTGAGCCGAGAAGGCGAAGATCGGCGTCGCGTAGGCCATCCCTACCAGCATCGACACCAGCAGCGCGGCCAGGGCACTCACCCAGCCGGCCACCGCTCCGAAGGCGACGAGCACGAGCAGGAAGACCCCGCAGGTGGTCACCAACCGGAACGCCACGAAACCGAGGTGGGCGTTCAGGATGTCGACCGGACGCAACGGCGTCGCGAGCTGGGCGTAGTAGGTCTTGTGCCACTTGAACGCCGCCATGACCGGCCACATGCCCTCGCCGATGGCGGTCTGCATGGCTGTCGCCGCCAGCAGCCCGGGGGCGATGAAGTCCAGGTAGCTCAGCCCGCCCAGCGCATCCGCCCTGGCGGTGTCGTCGACGTAGCCACCGAGCCCGAGGCCCATGGCGGTGAGGTACAGCAGCGGCAAGAGGAACGACGAGACGACCGAGCCACGCCAGGTGCGCTTGTACACCGTCGTCCAGTAGTCGGCCTGCCGCAGTACGAGCTCCATGGGAGGACCTAGTCGACCAGCGAGCGGCCGGTCAGCCGGAGGAACACATCCTCCAGGGTTGAGCGACGCACCAGGATCGAGCGTGGGGCAAGACCCCGCTGGTGAACGGCGGCCGCGGCTGCGTCGCCGTCGTCGGAATAGAGCAGCAGCCGGTCCGGCAGCACCTCGATCCGGTCGGCGAGGTCGGCGAGGGTGTCGGCCACCGCCTGGTGGTCACCGGTCCCGAACCGCAGCTCGGTCACCTCGCGGGTGGAGTGCTCGCCGATCAGCTGCCGGGGTGTTCCTTCGGCGACGATGACGCCAGCATCCATCACCACCAGCCGGTCGCACAGCTGCTCGGCCTCGTCCATGTAGTGCGTGGTGAGCACGATCGTCACGCCCTCGTGCTTCAGCCTGAACAGCCGGTCCCACAGGGAGTGGCGGGCCTGCGGGTCCAGCCCGGTGGTCGGCTCGTCCAGCAGCAGCAGGTCGGGCTTGTTGACCAGCGAACGCGCGATCGTCAGCCGGCGCTTCATCCCTCCGGAGAGGTCCTCGACCCTGGCGGCGGCCTTGTCGGTCAGCTGGACGAACGCCAGGAGCTCATCCGCGCGTTCAGCGCACAGCTTGCGGGACATGCCGAAGTAGCGCCCGTACACGGTGAGGTTCTCGCGGACACTGATCTCCATGTCGAGTGTGTTCTCCTGCGGGCAGACACCCAAACGGGCGCGGATCCGCGAACCGTGCGTGGCGGGGTCCAAGCCGAGGACCCGGAGGTAGCCGTCCGTCACCGGGGAGACCGCCGCGATCATGCGCATGGCGGACGACTTGCCCGCGCCGTTGGGTCCGAGGAAGCCGAACGCCTCCCCCCGCTCGACCTGTACATCGATACCGCGCACCGCCGCGAGCTGCCCGTACGTCTTGACCAGGCCGCGAGCGTCGATCATCGGGCTCGTGCGCGCCTCGTGAAGGCCAGGCCGCTGAACGTGTTGCGCTCGGATGTCCGGCTCTGCCACGCCCGCCACTGTAGTCAGCCGGACGGACACCGACCTGCGACGATGCAGCCCCGCCTGCCCGAGGAGCGACTGTCGGCAGTCTCGGACAAGATGTACGGGTGACGCGTACGACTGCCCGACCGCCGAGCGCCGAGGAGGTGCTCGGCAGGTTCACCCCGGCCACGCGTGCCTGGTTCACGGGAGCCTTCGAGGCGCCTACCCCGGCACAGACAGGGGCCTGGCACGCGATCGGGGCCGGGCGCAACGCGCTGGTGGTCGCACCGACGGGATCGGGCAAGACCCTGGCGGCATTCCTGGCTGCCCTGGACCGGCTGGTGACAGATGGGGTACCGGCGGACCGGTCACGGCGTTGCCGGGTGCTGTACGTGAGCCCGCTCAAGGCGCTGGCCGTCGACGTCGAGCGCAACCTGCGGGCTCCGCTGGCGGGCATCCGGGAAACCGCCCGGCGGCAGGGCACCGATCTGCCGGACATCGGTGTCGCGACCAGATCAGGCGACACGCCACCGGCGCAGCGGCGCCGGTTCGCGACGCACCCGGCCGACATCATGATCACCACACCCGAATCGCTGTTCCTGCTCCTCACCTCACAGGTGCGCGAGTCCCTGCGCGGGATCCAGACAGTCATCATCGACGAGGTGCACGCCGTCGCAGGAACCAAGCGCGGTGCCCATCTCGCGCTCAGTCTCGAGCGACTCGACGCCCTCCTCGACAACCCGGCACAGCGGATCGGCCTGTCGGCGACCGTCCGTCCGGTCGAGGAGGTCGCGAGGTTCCTCGGAGGCACACATGCCGTGGAGGTTGTCGCCCCTTCGGCACGAAAGCTCTTCGAGCTCGATGTGGTGGTGCCGGTCGAGGACATGTCCGAGCTCGGTGCGGTGACAGACGACCGGGAGGGCCCCGCCACGGGCGGACCGAGCCGGGCGTCGATCTGGCCACATGTCGAGAGCAGTGTCGTCGACCTCATCCAGGCGCACCGCTCGACCATCGTGTTCGCCAACTCGCGTCGGCTGGCCGAGAGGCTGACAGCGCGGCTCAACGAGATCTGGCTCGAACGCCAGGAGGGGCAGCCACTGCCGGAGGCCGCCAGCCCGGCCCAGGTGATGGCTCAGTCCGGGGCCAGCCGGGGGGCCTCGCCGGTGCTGGCGCGTGCCCACCACGGCTCGGTGAGCAAGGATCAGCGAGCGCTGATCGAGGACGACCTCAAGGCCGGTCGCCTGCCCTGCGTGGTGGCGACAAGCAGCCTCGAGCTCGGCATCGACATGGGCGCAGTGGACCTGGTGGTGCAGGTCGAGTCGCCCCCGAGCGTCGCCAGCGGTCTTCAGCGGGTCGGACGCGCAGGCCACCAGGTCGGCGAGGTGTCACGCGGGGTGCTGTTCCCGAAACACCGCGGCGACCTGTTGCAGACCGCTGTGGTGGTGGAGCGCATGCGCCGCGGGAGCATCGAGGCTCTGACGATGGCGCAGAACCCGCTCGACGTGCTGGCCCAGCAGATCGTGGCGACGCTGGCCATAGACGCCTGGGACGCCGACGAGCTGTTCTCGATGACCAGGCGGGCGGCGCCGTTCACCTCGCTGCCCCGGTCGGCCTTCGACGCCACCCTGGACCTGTTGGCCGGACGCTATCCGTCCGACGAGTTCGCCGAGCTGCGACCGCGCATCGTCTGGGACCGTGTCACCGGACAGCTGAGCGCCCGGCCCGGCGCCCAGCGCCTGGCGGTCACATCAGGAGGGACCATCCCCGACCGCGGGCTGTTCGGTGTCTTCCTGGTCGGCCCGGCATCGCAGAGCGGATCCGCCAACCGGTCCCGCGTGGGTGAGCTCGACGAGGAGATGGTGTACGAGTCGCGTGTCGGTGACGTCTTCGCACTGGGCGCGAGCAGCTGGCGCATCGAGGACATCACCCACGACCAGGTGCTGGTCAGCCCCGCGCCCGGCCAGCCCGGCCGGCTGCCGTTCTGGAAGGGGGACACGACGGGCCGCCCGGCGGAGCTCGGCCGGGCTATCGGGGCTTTCACCCGCGAGCTGGCCGGGCTCGGCCCCGCGGACTCGGTGTCGCGTGCACGTCAGGCCGGTCTCGACGAGTGGGCAGCCGGCAACCTGGTGAGCTACCTGGCCGAGCAGAGGGAGGCGATCGGCCAGCTGCCCCACGACCGCACCCTCGTCGTGGAGCGCTTCCGCGACGAGCTCGGTGACTGGCGAATCGTGATCCACTCACCGTTCGGCGCCCGGCTGCACGCGCCCTGGGCCCTGGCGATCGGTGCCAGGATGCGCGAGCGCCACGGCGTCGACGCCCAGGCCATGTCGACCGACGACGGCATCGTGCTCCGGGTGCCCGACACGGACACCGAGCCCCCCGGCGCCGACTTGTTCGTTCTCGAGCCCGATGAGGTCGATGATCTCGTCACGACGGAGGTCGGCGGCTCGGCACTGTTCGCGTCCCGGTTCCGCGAGTGTGCCGCACGCGCACTGCTGTTGCCCCGTCGTGATCCGGGCAGGCGAAGCCCGCTGTGGCAGCAGCGCCAGCGCTCTGCGGCTCTGCTCGAGGTGGCCAGCAAGTACGGCTCGTTCCCGATCGTGCTGGAGACGGTGCGCGAGTGTCTCCAGGACGTCTACGACGTACCGGCATTGATATCGCTGATGCGCGACATCGCCGCCCGCAGGGTGAAGGTGGTCGACGTCGAGACCCAGCAGCCGTCGCCGTTCGCCCGGTCGCTGCTGTTCGGCTACGTGGCGGCGTTCGTCTACGAGGGTGACTCCCCGTTGGCCGAGCGCAGGGCGGCCGCGCTCTCACTCGACCAGTCGCTGCTCTCGGAGCTGCTCGGCCGGGCCGAGCTGCGCGAGCTGCTGGACGTCCACGTGCTGAGCGAGGTCGAGCGGGAGCTGCAGCGGCTTACCGACGACCGCCGGGCGAAGGACATCGAAGGCGTTGCCGACCTGCTGCGAGTGCTGGGCCCACTCAGCACCGACGAGGTGGCCGCGCGCTGCCGACCAGGCGTCCAGGTGGCGCTGACGCTGCACGAGCTGGAGTCTGCCCGGCGCGCAGTCCGGGTCCGAGTAGCCGGTGCGGAGCGTTGGACGGTCGTCGAAGACGTCTCGCGGCTGCGTGACGCACTGGGAGTGCCGGTGCCGCCGGGGGTCGCCGACGTCTTCGCCGAGCCGGTGCCCGATCCGCTGGCCGACCTGGTGAGCCGGTACGCCCGCACCCATGGCCCGTTCACCGCGGCCGCGGTCGCGGCCCGGTTCGGCCTCGGACCGGCGGTGGTGACCGAGGCGTTGCGCCGGCTCGCGGCGACGGGGCGGGTCACTGACGGGGAGTTCCAACCCGAGGGGCAGGGACCGGAGTGGTGCGATGCAGAGGTGCTCCGGCGGCTGCGGCGCCGGTCACTGGCGGCACTGCGCCACGAGGTCGAGCCGGTCGAGCCGGCGACGCTCGGACGGTTTCTGCCGGCGTGGCAACACGTGGGGGGCAGGCTACGGGGCGTCGACGGAGTGCTGACGGTTGTCGAACAGCTGTCCGGGTGCGCCGTGCCCGCCTCCGCCCTCGAGCCCTTCGTGCTCGGCGCGCGGGTCATGGACTACGCGCCTGCCATGCTCGACGAGCTGACCGCGGCGGGAGAGGTCCTATGGGCGGGGAACGCAGCGCTGCCGGGGAACGACGGGTGGGTGTCGCTCCACCCGGCCGACGGCGCGCAGCTGACGCTTCCGGCTCCCGAGCCCGACGTGCTCGAGTCGAGCCCGTTGCACCGCAGCATCCATGAGGCGCTTGCCGGCGGTGGTGCGTTCTTCTTCCGGCAGCTCTCCGATGCCATCGGCAGCACCGACGACCAGGTGCTCACTTCGGCGTTGTGGGACCTGGTCTGGGCCGGCCACCTCTCCAATGACACGCTGCTCCCGCTGCGCGCCCTCGTCGGTGCCGGGGCGCCCGCACACCGGCCGCGCCGCTCGCCGCCCCGGTCGCGACTGCAC
>JBKPNJ010000055.1:0-7288 GCA_046732575.1 Actinomycetota bacterium | reverse complement strand
GCCCTGACCCGATGATCTGGTCGTCGGCGAGCAGCTTGTCGGCGGGGAAGACATCTTCGTCGACGATCGCGGCGGCAGGCGTGGTCAGGACGTACTGGAAGGTCTGGTCCGGAGTCTTGAGGTGGAAGACGACCGTACTGTCGTCGGGTGCGTCGATCGACTCGACCGTGGTGAACAGCGTCGAGACCGCGCTGGTCGGGTCGGCGATCTTGATACTCCGGTCGACGCTGTACTTCACGTCCGAGGAGGTGAGAGGGTCACCGTTGGAGAACTTCAGACCCGCGTTCATCGTGCAGGTCAGCGTCTTGGGATCGGTGTAGGTGCACGACTTGGCCGCGTCGCCCTGTGGGGTGACCTCGCCGGCGGGGATGGTCAGTGGTGTCTGATAGAGGTTGTACTCCAGCGTCCATGAACCCTGGTCGTAGGCGCCAGACGGGTCGAGCGCGGTCACCGTGTCCGTGGTGCCGAGAATCCACGGCTCGCCGATGGTGCCCGACGCGGTGGTCGACCCGCCGCTGTCCCCGCTGTTGTCGTCCCCACCACATGCCGCGAGCGACGCCGCCAACATCCCGGCGCCGACAAGTGCCAGCGCACTCTTGCTTCGGACCACTTTCCCACCTCACTGATCTGCGCCCCACCACGGTGCCGGGGCGACTGCAGGCGACGATAGCGCCTATTCCGGTCATGACTCTATGCACCGAGCGGGTGGCGGCGGGTTGCAAAAACGCAACGGTTCGCACCTGCGGCGGGCGATCCCTCACATCGTCGGCCGGGTGACGAACAAGTCCGCGAGCTGCGCCAACGTGATACCGGCCAGGTCAGGGAGCTCTCGCCGGTTGTCCGTCACCGGGACGCGCTCCTGCAGCGGGACGGTGACCACATGGCAGCCGGCCGCCTCCGCCGAGGCGGCACCGGTCGCCGAGTCCTCGATCGCGATGCAGTCGACGGGGCTTACTCCGAGTAGCTCGGCGGCCAGCAGGTAGGCCTCGGGATCCGGCTTGCCGCGGGAGACGTCGTCGCCTGCCACGACAACCGCGAAGGTGTCCTCCGGGAGCCCCGCCAGCGCGGCCTTCACGAACCGGCGGTACGACATCGTCACCAGCGCGCACGGAACACCGCTGTCCACCATCTCGGTCAGCAGCTCGAGCGCACCCGGCCGCCAGCGCGCTTCCCGCTCCACGGCCGCCACCACGTAGTCGAGAAGCTCCTCGACTATCTCGGCCGCATCCAGCGGGAGACCCATCTTCTCCCGGATCACCGCCCCTGACGTGGGGAGGTCGTTGCCCACCAGCTCGAGCCCGTCGGCTTCGGTCCACGTCGCCCCGTACCTCGCGGCCAGCTCGAGCTCGGCCCTGATCCACAGCGGTTCGGAGTCCAGCAGCGTGCCGTCCAGGTCCCACAGCACCGCCGCCGGCCGCCAGCCGTCAACGGGCATTGAAGTACTTCGCCTCGGGGTGATGCACGACGAGTGCATCGGTGGACTGCTCGGGGTGCAGTTGGAGCTCCTCGCTCAAGGTCACACCGATGCGCTCGGGGCGGAGCAGCCGAACGATCGTGGCGCGATCCTCCAGGTCCGGGCAGGCGGGGTACCCGAAGGAGTAGCGGGATCCGCGATATCCCTGTCGGAAGATCTCGGCCATGTCATCGGCATCCTCGTCGCCGAACTTCAGCTCGTCGCGGACCCGCGCATGCCAGTACTCGGCGAGCGCCTCGGTGAGCTGGACAGACAGCCCGTGCAGCTCAAGGTAGTCGCGGTAGGCGTTCTTCTCGAACAGCTCACCCGTCACCTCGCTGACGTGGGCGCCCATGGTGACCAGGTGGAAGGCGATGACGTCCAGCTCGCCCGACTCCTGTGGACGGAAGAAGTCGCTGAGACACAGAAAGCGGTCCCGGTGCTGCCGGGGGAACGTGAACCGGGCGGTCTCGGTAGCGTGGTCGGCTGCGTCGAGAACGACCAGATCGTCGCCGGTGGAGTAGCAGGGCCAGTAGCCGTATACGACCGCCGGTTGCATGATTCCCTCGGTGAGGATCCGGTCCAGCCACATTCGCAGCCGCGGCCTGCCCTCGTTCTCAACCAGCTCGTCGTACGACGGACCGCGGTCACCGCGCGAGCCGCGCAACCCCCACTGCCCCATGAACGTCGCCCGCTCGTCGAGGTAGGACGAGAAGTCGGCCAGGGTCAGTCCTTTGACAACCCGGTCGCCCCAGAACGGCGGTGTGGGCACCCTGTTGTCGGTCGCCACGTCGGACCGCGCCGGGATGTCGGCCCGCTCGATCACCTGGACGTTCGCCGTGCCGCGGACGCGGCGCTCACGTGGCGCCGGCAAGGCCGCACCCGGTACGCCTCGCTTCACGGCCATCGCCGCATCCATCAGCCGGAGACCCTCGAACGCGTCACGGGCGTAACGGACCTCTCCGTCGAACAGCTGGCCCAGGTCCTGCTCGACGTACGCACGGGTCAGGGCGGCACCACCGAGCAGCACCGGCCACCGGTCGGAGAGCCCCCGCTGGTTGAGCTCCTCGAGGTTCTCCTTCATCACCACTGTGCTCTTGACCAGGAGCCCGCTCATCCCGATGACGTCGGCCTCGTGCTCGGTCGCCGCGTCAAGTATCGCCGATACCGGCTGCTTGATGCCCAGGTTGACCACCGTGTAGCCGTTGTTGGTCAAGATGATGTCGACGAGGTTCTTGCCGATGTCGTGCACATCCCCCTTGACGGTGGCGAGCACGATCGTCCCCTTGCCCTCCTCGTCTGTCCTTTCCATGTGAGGTTCGAGATAGGCGACGGCGGTCTTCATCACCTCCGCGGACTGCAGCACGAACGGGAGCTGCATCTCACCGGACCCGAACAGCTCACCGACGACCTTCATGCCGGCCAGCAGGTCATCGTTGATGATGTCGAGCGCCGAACGACCGATGCGCAGCCCTTCGTCGAGGTCCGCCTCGAGTCCGTTGCGTTCACCGTCGATGATCCGCGCCCGGAGCCGTTCCGACAGTGGCAGCGACGCGAGCTCCTGCGCCCGCGAGGCCTTGGCATCGGTCTCCTTGACATCGGTGAACACGTCGAGGAACGTCGACAGCGGGTCGTACCCCTCCCGACGACGGTCGTAGACGAGATCGAGTGCCACGTCGCGCTGGACCTCGGGGATGCGGGACAGCGGGATGATCTTGGCCGCATGAACGATCGCGGAGTCGAGGCCGGCTTTGACGCACTCGTGGAGGAACACCGAGTTGAGGACGGTCCGAGCCGCCGGCTTGAGGCCGAACGACACGTTCGAGACGCCCAGCGTCGTTTGCACGGCGGGATACAGCCTCTTGACTTCGCGGATCGCCTCAATGGTCTCCAGGGCGTCTCGCCGGGTCTCCTCCTGTCCGGTAGCTATGGGGAACGTAAGGCAGTCCACGATGATGTCATCGACCCGGAGCCCCCACTGCTCGACCAGGTTGTCGATCAGCCTCGATGCGACACGTACCTTCCAGTCTGCGGTGCGTGCCTGCCCCTGCTCGTCGATCGTCAGCGCCACGACCGCGGCGCCGTGTTCCTTCACGATCGGCATGACGCGCGAGAACCGCGACCCTGGCCCGTCGCCGTCCTCGTAGTTGACCGAGTTGATGACACACCGGCCGGCCAGTCGTTCCAGGCCCGCTTCGATGACCGCTGGCTCGGTGGAGTCGAGCATCACCGGTAGCGTCGAGGAGGTCGACATGCGCGCCGCCGCAATTGCCATGTCGGCGACCCCGTCTCGGCCGACGTAGTCGATGCACAGGTCGAGGATGTGCGCGCCGTCGCGGATCTGCGCCCGCGCGATCTCGACACAGTCGTCCCAGTTCCCTGCCAGCATGGCGTCGCGGAACGCCCGACTGCCGTTGGCATTGGTTCGTTCCCCGATCGACAGGTACGACGTGTCCTGGCGGAACGGCACGTGCTGGTAGAGCGACGAGGCACCCGGATCGGGCAGGCTCTTCCGGGTGGCAAGCTCCCGGCCACCCACACGCTCGACGACCTGGCGGATGTGATCCGGCGTGGTGCCGCAGCAGCCGCCGACCAGAGAGAGCCCGAAGTCGCGGGTGAAGGTGTCGTGAGCGTCGGCGAGCTCCTCGGCGGTCAGTGGATAGCTGGCACCATCGGCGGTCAACTGCGGCAGCCCGGCGTTGGGCATGCAGGCCAGGCCCACGTACGCATGTCGGGACAGATGGCGCAGGTGCTCACTCATCTCAGCAGGGCCGGTCGCGCAGTTCAGGCCGATGAGATCGATGCCGAGCGGTTCCAGCGCTGTCAGGGCAGCGCCGATCTCGGTTCCCAGAAGCATGGTGCCGGTCGTCTCGACGGTCACCGAGACGATGAGTGGCAGGTCCGCCCCGGCGGATGCAATGGACCGTTTCGCTCCGATGAGAGCGGCCTTGGCCTGCAGCAGGTCCTGGGCGGTCTCCACCAGAACGGCGTCGGCGCCTCCGTCGATGAGCCCGCGCACCTGCTCGGCGTAGGCATCGCGAAGCGCACCGAAGCTCACATGCCCGAGCGTGGGCAGCTTTGTGCCGGGGCCGACGGAGCCGAGCACCCACCGCTGGCACTGGCTTGTGGTCCAGGCGTCGGCAGCCTGACGTGCGATGCGGGCGCCGGCGAGCGCCAGCTCGTAGATGCGATGGGAGATCCCGTACTCGGCGAGATTCGCCAGGTTGGCCCCGAAGGTGTTGGTCTCGACGGCGTCCGCGCCGACCTCCAGGTAGGCGTCGTGGATCGCGCGGACGACATCGGGGCGGGTGACGTTCAGGATCTCGTTGCAACCCTCGAGATCGTGAAAATCCTCCAGGCTCAGATCGTGTGCCTGCAGCATCGTGCCCATTGCCCCGTCCGCCACGACGACGCGCTCAGCGAGCGCTCGACGCAGAGCAGCAGGTCTGGTCGTCACGGTGAACTCCCTGAGGCAGCACGACGAAGCGTTCAAGGCTAGCCCAGCGTCCGAAACGTGGACCGCTTTCTCGGATGCCGGGCGCCGCGTCTTACGCTGCGGACCTGGCGGAAGTGGCCGTAGGCTGACCGGGTGATCGAACTGCAGGCGGTCCCCGACCTGGTCGATCCGGTCCTGATCGCCGCCTTCGAGGGGTGGAACGACGCGGCGGACTCGGCATCGGCAGTGCTCGACCACCTGGGTGCGGTCTGGGAGGGATCTGTGGTCGCCGCCCTCGACCCGGAGGAGTACTACGACTTCCAGGTCAACAGACCGACGGTGTCGATCGACAGCGACGGAGACCGGCAGCTCACCTGGCCGACGACCCAGCTCTGTGTGGTACGCCTCGACACCGTCGGGCGGGACCTGATCCTTCTCCGCGGGGTTGAGCCGAACATGCGCTGGCGACAGTTCTGCGCCGAGCTGTTGGCCACCGCCGACGACATGGGGACGCAGCTGGTCGTCACGCTCGGCGCGTTATTGGCGGATGTGCCGCACACACGTCCCATCCCGATCACCGGCACGGCCACCGACCGGGGGCTGGCGCGCGGGCTGTCGTTCGAGCCGTCCCGCTACGAAGGTCCCACCGGGATCGTCGGCGTCTTTCAGGACGCCTGCCAGCGGCTCGGACTACCCGCAGTCTCCTTCTGGGCCGCGGTGCCGCACTACGTAGCGCAGCCGCCCTGCCCGAAGGCGACGCTCGCGCTGATCCGCCAGCTCGAGGACATGCTCGACATCGCCATCCCGCTGGGCGATCTTCCCGAAGAGGCCCGAGCGTGGGAGCGCGGAGTCGATGAGCTGTCCAGTGAGGACTCGGAGATCGCCGAGTATGTGCAGTCGCTGGAGGAGGCGCGGGACACCTCCGACCTGCCGGAGGCCAGTGGCGAGGCGATCGCGAGGGAGTTCGAGCGCTATCTCAAGCGCCGGCAGACCGGCGACTCCTGACCAGACATCTCGTCATCTGACCAAGCCCCGATCAACCGGCTAGAGCAGCACGCCCAGGCACAGGTCAACGACCGCCTCGATATCCGGCCCGCCGTCGACTCCGCGATGCGCCTCCTCCGCCAAGGCGGCATCGGCCCAGGCATCCACGGCCGCCAGCGCGGTCGGCGCGTCGAGGTCGTGGGCCAGCGCCCGCCTGACCTCGGCGACGACCGGTGCGGCATCCGGTCCTCCGGCGTGGACCGCCGAGCGCCACCGGTCCAGCCGGTGTGATGCGGTTGCCACCTCGTCGTCTCGCCAGTCCCAGTCGCTGCGGTAGTGATGCGCGAGGAGGGCGAGCCGGATCACCATCGGATCGGCTCCCTCCTTGCGCAGCGTCGACACGAACACCAGGTTGCCCTTGGACTTCGACATCTTGGCTCCATCGAGACCCACCATTCCCGCGTGTACGTAGGCGAGAGCGAACGGCGCCCGCGACGTCGCGACCTGAGCACCGGACGCGCACATCTCGTGATGGGGGAAGACCAGGTCGCTGCCGCCCCCCTGGACGTCAAACGGAATCCCGAGGTACTGCAGGGCGATCGCGCTGCACTCGATGTGCCAGCCGGGCCGTCCCTTCCCCAGCCGGGTGTCCCAGCCGGGGTCGTCGTCACGCTGACGCGCCCACAGCAGCGGGTCGAGGGGGTCCTGCTTCCCGGCCCGGTCAGGGTCCCCGCCACGCTCGGCGAAAAGAGCCAGCATGCTCGCGCGGTCAAGCCCGGAGACGCCACCGAACTCCGGGTCGCCCGCCACCGGGAAGTACAGGTCGCCTTCGAGGTCGTACACCGCGTCCTTCGTCCGCAGCAGCTCGATCAGCTCGACGATGGCCGGGATCGACTCGACCGCACCGATGTAGTGGCGGGGAGGCACGACCCGTAGCGCGGCCATGTCGTCGCGGAACAGCTCGGTCTCCCGTTCTGCCAGGGCGATCCAGTCCTCGCCCCTGGCAGCGGCCCGCTCGAGCAGCGGGTCGTCGACATCGGTGACGTTCTGCACATACAGCACGTCGTGACCGGCGCCGCGCCAGGCCCTCACCACCAGGTCGAACGCGACATAGGTCGCGGCGTGCCCCACATGGGTGGCGTCATAGGGGGTGATCCCGCAGACGTACATGCGCGCTGTCGAGCCCGGGTTGGTCGTGACGATCGAACCGGAGGTGGTGTCGCGCAGCCGCAACTCGGGAGCGTCGCCGAAGCGTTCGAGCCGACCGAAGGACAGCTCCGGCGAATGCCACGAACGCATGCGGCGAAGCCTAAACCGCTGGCTCAGAATGCCGGCCACGGGATCGACGGCCACCCGTTCCCCGGATTCGGGAACCGCTTACGCCGTACCAGCCCCGTGGTCCGTCGTCGAAGCGC
>JBKPNJ010000054.1:0-9952 GCA_046732575.1 Actinomycetota bacterium | reverse complement strand
GATTCGCCATCGGTCTCGAAGGAGGGGAGGACCTCAAAGCGCACGGGAACATCGTGGACCACGAGTATGAGATAGATCGCGATGGCGACAGCGTGGCACACATCTCGAAGAAGTGGTTCCGCGTCCGCGACACCTATGGCGTCGAGGTTCAGCCAGATGAGGACCAGGCGCTCATACTCGCAATCGTCGTCGCACTGGAGGCGCTGACGGACTAGCGGTACTGACCCACTTCCCATACCGCCATACTGGAGTGCCCTGCATGCTGGGGCGGGCCCCACTTCGGCCGTCGGCGCTCCGAGAAGCTCCTGTGCGAAGCTCACGGCGGCAAGAGGACCTGGACCACCTGGATCGTGCCCCGGTCCGGCAGTCGCGAACGACAGTCGCGGACTTGCCGACGAACAAGGTCTTCGCGAACGAGCCGGGCATCAGGAGCGGTGGCCTCACCCATGCTCGTCGCACCCGACGCGCATCCGCGGTGGCCTCGGAAAGAGGTCAATCGGCGTCAATCAACTGGACATGGTGTGGCTCGACCTATGATCAGGGGAACGACGTGAGGAATGATGACCGGAACCGGCTCCGTGGAGCCCGTGGGCGAACGTGTCGCGGCGGGCGGTTCGGTCGACTTCTTCTCGGGGGCGAAGCTTGAGTGGCCGCCACTGCGAGAGGCCTGGGTCGACCGCGCTCGGCTGCTCGATCAACTGGACCGTGCGACGACATGCCCGGTGACACTGATCGCCGCACCGGCGGGCTACGGCAAGACGACTCTGCTTGCCCAATGGCTCGCGACCGTCAGCCAAGCCTCCGCCGCCTGGGTGTCGCTCGACTCGGGTGACAACGACCCCGGACGGCTGTGGATGCACGTCGCCGCGGCGCTCGAGCGGGCCGGCTGCGTGGTGGCAACCGATCTCGTCGCTTTCATGGCTGCGAACAGCGGCGAGCTGATGACAGGTGTGCTGCCGAGAATAGTGAACGCGTTGGCGGCGATGCCCGATGACGTCATGATCCTGCTCGACGACTTTCATTTCGTGCGTGAGGCCGCGTGCCATGATCAGGTCGAGTTCCTCATCGAGCACCTTCCGCCACGCGCCCACCTGATGATCAGCACCCGAGCCGACCCCGGTCTGCGGCTGGGTCGGCTCCGAGCGACCGGTCGACTCGCCGAGATTCGAGCGGACGATCTCAGTTTCACCGCCCGTGAGGTGTCCTGCCTCCTGGCAGTCGAACGCGTGCACCTGTCCAGCGAGGCGCTGGCGTTGCTCATGCAGCGGACCGAGGGTTGGCCGGCGGGACTGTACCTGGCCGCCCTGTCGCTGTCAGGCAGGGACGATCCGGACGACTTCGTCCGCCAGTTCAGCGGTGGCAACCGCTTCATCGGTGACTACCTCACCGAAGAGGTGCTGAGCCGGCACACGGACCAGATCCGTGAGTTCATCATCACGATGTCGATACTCGACCGGTTCTCCGCTCCGCTCTGTGACTTCATCGCCGAGACGGATGGGTCGGCCGGCATCCTCAGCGAGCTTGAACGCACCAATCTGTTCGTCATCCCGCTGGACCAGGAACGCCGGTGGTTTCGCTTCCATCACTTGTTCGCGGCCGTCGCACGGAGCGAGCTGGAGGTCGAGTACCCGGACAGGGTGGCGTCGCTGCACGCACGGGCCGCAGAGTGGTTCCGCGACAATGGGCACGTCGACGAGGCCGTCGAGCATGCCCTGGCCGCCGGGAACACCAGCGACGCGGCTCTCTTGGTGCAGGCCAACTGGCTGCCCTATGTCGATGCCGGACGGATGTCGACCGTTTTAGGGTGGCTTGAGTCGTTGGGCACGCCGTCGATCGCCTCTGAGCCGGCGGCCGGCGTCACTGCAGCGTGGATGGCCGCCCTTGTCGGTGACGAGCGAGCCCTCGATGAGCACCTGGCGGCCTTGGAGGGGCTTCGTGACTACGGCCCGTTGCCCGATGGAACCCGGTCCGTCGACTCCGCGATCGCGTTGATTCGAGGCTTCTTCGGCTTCGGCGGCCCGGTCGACATGCTGGCGGGCGCACGGCGAGCCGTCGAGCTGGAAACCGACGGGCGCTCGCCCTTCTACGCGCTCGCGCAGCTGTCGCTCGGCCATTCCGCCTACGTCGCCGGAAACCTGGGACTTGCCGCCCGCGCGCTCTCGAAGGCGTCCCACAACGAGGCGGCGCCGGTAATGGTCCAGGTGCTGAGCCTGTCGGCTCAATCGTTGGTGGAGGCCGAGCGTGGACAGCCGGATCTGAGCCGCGAGCTGGCCGAGCTCGCGATGGTGATCGTGGACGCCAAAGGTTTGCAGTCGATGCCTCAGACGTCGATGGCCTTCACCGCCCTCGGACGGGCTCAGGCGGCGGCCGGCAAGATCGACGACGCGACGGCGACACTCGAGCACGGCTTGGCCATGCGTCTCAGGAATCCGGCGTTGAGTCCCTGGCAGACCCTGCACCATCTGCTGGTGATGGCTCGCGTCGTGCTCGATGCGGGGCAGCTACCGTATGCTCAGGAGCTGCTCCTCGAGGCAGCCCAGCGGATGGACCGGTACCACGAAGGCATGCGGCCGATGCGGACCAGGCTCGCTGGCATCCAGGCAGTCATGCGCTCACGAGCATCCGCAGCAGCGAACGGTGAGCCGCTCACCGGCCGTGAGCTGGATGTGCTGCTGCTGCTCCAGGGCTCGATGAGTCTCACTGAGATCGCAGCTGAGCTGTACCTCTCGCCCAACACCGTCAAGACCCATACCAAGGCCGTGTACCGCAAGCTCGGTGCCGGTTCCCGCACCGAGGCGCTGCGGATCGCCCGCCAACGTCTGCTCATCTGACACTCCGCCGGTCCGATGGGCTGACGCGGAAACATGGTGGTGTGGTCGAGTCCGCTTCGGCAGTCTCCCTCCGGCAGTGATGCCTGAGTCGAAAGGGGACCTCCGCAGGCATGTCACCCGGGTGAGATCCCTTGTCAGGTGAGGCGAAGAACTGCCAGGTCGGGCCAACTGTAGTGACCAGACCCGCCAACCAGGGGTGGACGTGACTGAGTCGGTCGTGTTGCCAACCGTCGCCGAGTCCATCACGCCTGCCCGGGTGAATCTCCCACCGATCGCCTCATGGGTGGTTCGACGGCTGACCCTCGCGGACCGTCTGGACGTCGGCGTCTCGGGGTTGCTCACCGTGGTGACCGGGCCAACGGGTTCCGGAAAGACGACGGGTGTGGCGGCGTGGGCGGCAGATGCCGACCTGTCAGGAGGGGTGGTCTGGCTGAGTCTCGGCCGAGGAGGGGCAGATCCTGGCTCCTTCTGGCGGCACCTGCGAGGTGGCTTGGTCGAGGCCGGCGCGGGAACGCTGCCGCAGATCCCGTCGGTCGGGTGTACCGAAGCGCGGCGGATCGGCATGCTCGCCGACTTCGGTGCGGCATTGCGCGGCGCTGGGCCATGGGTGGTGGTGCTGGACGACTATCCGTCCGGGTCGCCCGGACGGCTCGAGAGAGAACTCGAGATCGTGCTGGACCACGCCCGGCGCGCTGTCCGCCTGGTCGTGATTTCGCAAGACGATCCGGCCATCGACCTCCATCGGCATTCGGTCGCGGGCGAGCTGACGCGGGTGGTCGACCGGGATCTCGCCCTGGACTACCGCGAGGTGGTCGAGGTCCTTCGACGCCACGATGTGGACGCGACCGAGGCGACTGTAAAGCTCGTCGAGCGGCACACAGCCGGCTGGGCCTGCGGCGTCCGCCATGCCGCCCTCGCCCTGCGCGACGCGCCGTCGACGGAAGCGGCTATGCAGGACACGGATCGTGCAATTGCCGACTACCTTGCCCGAGAGGTGCTCGCGACGCTGCCGGAGGCCGTGCGTGAGCTGATCGTGCGGACGAGCGTCGTCGATGAGGTGAGTCCGGGTCTGGCGGCCGCCATTCTCGGGCCAGGGACACAGGCGACCCCGAGACTCTCCGGTGTCCGCAACGCCTTCATAGACCTGCGCGATGACGGCTCCTTCCGCTGCCATCCTCTCCTCAGGGTGACCGCGCTTTCGCAGCTCGCGCAGGAGCGGCCGGGCCTCAGCCAGCAGGCGCGGCGGCGCGCAGCTCGCTGGTACATCGATCACGGTGAGGCGAGCGGCGCCCTCAGGCTGGCGATGGCCGCAGGGGACTGGCCGTGGGTGGCGCGGGTGCTGGTGGAGTCGCATGAGGTGCCGCGCATCTTGGCCGGCACCGCAGGAGACGTTGTTGATTCCGCGGTGCGGGTCCCGTCCGTCGGGGCCGCGGAGCCGGTGTTGGCGGCCGCCCTCGCATTGGCGCATCGCAACGCCGACGCTGCTGCCGGGCCTCTGGCGCAGGCGGCGGCACTTGGAGCGGACGGCGCGCGGGATTCGCTTGCGGACCGATTGGGAATCGGTTTCGCGCGCCTCGCCACTGCCCGGATCAGCGGCGATGCGCGCAACGGGATGTCGGTGGCGTCACGCAGCCGAGAACTGCTGGCGCAACTTCCGGTTGTGCTGCAGGAGGAACTCCCGGAGCTGTCGATGATGCTCGACGCCTACGTCGGGGCGTTCGAGGCCTGTGCCGGGGACCTCCACCGGGCCGCACGGACGCTCACGCGCGGGGTCGGCGGTCCGAATGGTTCGATGACCTGTCGGGTCGCACGAGTGGACTGCGCGGGCCAGCTGGCCCTGGTCGAAGCGGTGCAGGGAGATCTCCGCGGTGCGATGCGTCACGCGTCGCTCGTACTGACGGGTGACGCCGATCCTGCCCAGGCCGGCGCCGTGCACGCACACCTAGCGAGGACCTGGGTTCATCTGGAGCGGGGCGAGCTTGGACGGAGCCGGCAAAGCCTCGACCGCGCAGCCGATCCGCGCAGCGGCGGCCTCGAGCCCTGGCTCCTGGCCGTCCAGCAACTCGCGGAGACCCGGCTGTTGACGGCTGGTGGTGAACCGGAGGCCGCCATGCGTCTGCTGGCCGGCGCGGACATCGTGGATGCTCAGGGGCGGTCCGCGTGGTGGGCCGATCAACTGGCGATCGCCTGGGCCGAAGTGCTGTTGGCAGCGGGGGAGCCGCAACGTGCGCTGGCAAAGATCACTCCGGAGCCGGCTCGTGCTGTGGTGGAGGCCGGCGTGCTCACCGCCTGCGCGCGCCGTGAGATCGGGGATGTACGTGGTGCACGCGCCGCCCTGGCGTCTGTCGTCGCCGACCTGCCTCGCGCACCTCTCGGGTGGCAACTCGAGTCCTGGCTGCTCGAGGCCCGGTTGGCCAACGACGACGGCAAACCGGAGCGTGCCCGTCTACTCGTGGATCGGGCTCTTCGGGCGGGGGGCGCGGAGGAACTGCGAAGGCCGTTCGCGCGCGGGTCAGTCTGGTTACGGGGATTCATCGATCGGGATGTCCTGCTGCGGCGAACCCACGGGGCCTTCCTGGCGTCGCTGTCCTTGATGGGGTCACCGAGACGGCGGGCGAGAGTCGAGCCACAGTCGTTGACCGGCGTCATCGTGGAAAGTCTCAGTGAGCGCGAAGTGGAAGTGCTCGAGCTTCTCGCGCAGATGTTCTCGACGGGCGAGATCGCCGGTGAGCTCTATGTCTCGGTCAACACCGTCAAGACGCACCTGAAGGGGATATTCCGCAAGCTCGGCGTCAATCGGCGTGTCGATGCGGTCCGTCGGGGTCGCGAGCTCGGCCTCTGCTAACAGTCCGCCACGTGTCCGCCGTCGGATCAGGCGGACTCGACTCGTCCCGCGGACACGGTCGAGCAGAGTCGATACGGCGGACGCGCTCGATGATGAGTCCGTTCTCAGAGCAAGCCCGTAGGAGGGCGCCCAACTCCGCGGGAGTGGCGTTCACCCGTACGCACGTCTGTTCGGGCATCACACCGTGAGACCAGCTCAGGAATCGCAGCAGCGGTTCTCCGAGCTCACCCTCGACCCGGACCTCATAGCCAGTCGTCATCGGGCTCCTCGTCCGTCTGCTTGTCGAGCACGGTTCTCGGGGTGGCCGTCAGGGGCAGCGCATGAACCTCCGACAGGACCATTCCCATCGAGAGGAGCTGCTCGAGCAGCTCGTCGAGCTCTGCCGGGTTTTCAACTCTACGAAACAGCAGTGTCTCGGCCCGCCTCGTGAAGACTTTCATCGACGGAAACCGCTGACGGAGTTCTTGCGGCGGCGACCCCCGCAGCTGTATCTCGTACGTGGCCGATGCCGCGTCGGCGGACGGCTTCCGAATTTCCATGCATAGACTCTGCGCACCGGCGTGCGCTGCCACGTCACCCGATGTGGGTGAGACCACCGCGATCACCCGGCCGGGGTGAGGCCCTAAGAGTCGTCAGTCCCCATGCTGCAGGGAAAGCATTGGTCGAGAGGAGACCTCACATGTCAGACAGCGCACCAGCCCAAGGTCGGCGCTCGAGGGTTGACAGCCCGGAACCAACCGGCTGGCTCGCGTGGGTGATGTTCGCCGCGACGATGATGATCCTGCTGGGCTCGTTCCACGCTATCGCCGGGCTCGTCGCCTTGTTCAAGGACGAGTATTTCCTCGTCGGGAAGAGCGGCCTCGTGGTCAATGTCGACTACACGGCGTGGGGATGGGTCCATATCATCCTCGGAGTGCTCGTGGTCCTGGCCGGAGCGGCGCTCTTCAGAGGCGCGACGTGGGCCCGGGTCGTCGCCGTGATCCTGGCGGTGATAAGCGCCATCGTCAACCTTGCCTTCACGTCGGCGTATCCGATCTGGTCGGCGATCATGATCGCCGTTGACATCCTGGTGATCTACGCCGTCACCGCGCACGGCCGGGAGGCGCGGGACATCTGACAGGGCCGCCGGCCCGGGCGTGGCGGTTCGTGGGCCTGGCTGGGCCCACATGAGCGCGTGTTGGCCCGAGGTCGTATCGATCCGACACAATGACCGGTGTGAGCGACCTCATCGACACGACCGAGATGTATCTGCGAACCGTGTTCGAACTGGAGGAAGAGGGCATCCGGCCGCTGCGCGCCAGGATCGCGGAGCGCCTCCACCAGAGTGGTCCTACGGTGAGCCAGACCGTGGCCCGGATGGAGCGTGACGGGTTGCTCACGGTCGAGGGCGACCGTCACCTGGAGTTCAGTGTCGAGGGCCGTCGGCTGGCGACCAGGGTGATGCGGAAGCACCGCCTCGCCGAGTGCCTGCTCACCGAGGTCATCGGTTTGGATTGGGAGCTGGTGCACGCGGAGGCCTGCCGCTGGGAGCATGTCATGTCCGAGACCGTTGAGCGGCGCCTGCTGGAGCTTCTCGATCATCCGACCGAGTCACCGTACGGCAACCCGATTCCCGGCCTGGACGAGCTGGGAGACCTAGCGGATCCGGAGACGTTCCTCGACGGAGTGGAGCCCCTCAACCTGGTGGCGGCCGCCGGCGACGCGCGCGTGCTGGTCCGGCGCATCAGTGAGCCGATCCAGACCGACGAGGTGTTGATGGCCGCCTTGCGGCGGGCGGGTGCGCTGCCTGACCATGTGGTGACGATCACGCGAGCCGCGGAGGGCGTTCTCATCGGCAGCGGTGGCGAGACCGCCGAGCTCGATGACGAGGCGGCGTCGCACGTCTTCGTACGCCGGCTCTGAAGCGCGAAGCATGAGTGACGTGGCCTGGGTGTGACACGGTTGGACGCCTGGAGCAGAGGTTCGTGCTCTGGGCCCGCGTGCGGATGGAGCGTCAGTGTGGCCCCTCGTCGGCCCCGTACCGATCCAGCTCGTTGGCTGCCGCTCCGAAGACCCAGCTGAGCAGCAGCACGTCGTCGAGGTAACCACCCGGCCGGAAGTCGGGAACGAGGTCGATGGGCGTCACCAGATAGTGCAGCGCCGCCACCAGCAGCCGCTCGCGGGCCTGCCCACCGGGCGTCTCCTCCGGTGTGTAGCGGACATCGGTGCTGTCGGTGCCGGCGGCAGACGATTCCAGCCAGGCAGCCCTGCCACGCAGGAGCCGTACCGACGCGTCCACCCGGTCCCTGATCACGTCCAGCGCCTGGTTGCCCGCTTCGATGCGCTCCACCACCGACGCCAGCCGCCACAGACCGTCCGGCTCGTCGATGAGCTCGCTGGCTCGGTCGCGGGAGTTGAGGAATGCCGGGCTGGCGAGCACCTTGGTCACAGTCGCCTTCTGCATGCGGAACCGGGGTTGCCACTCCTTGTCAGGCATCGTGAGCGTTCCCTCCCGGCCTCGGCTGCCGACGACTATGCCAGGCGGACCCACCTTGCGTCATACCTGCGCGGGTCAGGTCCCCCGCTGGTACGGCGCAAGGCAGGTGCCCAGTACCTGAGATCGCATGCGAACCGAATCGGCCGAAGATCAGGCAGCCGTGTGGTGCTGCTCCGGCTGGGCAGCCTCCGGCACGCCCGGCGAAGGGACGGACTCCCTGCGCGCTGACCTCAGCAACTCGGTCCACCGGCCGAGCTCATCGAGCATCGCGGCTGCCGCCCCCTCCATCACCGAGTTCGACTTGATCCGCTTGTCCTGGTCGAGGAGCTTGTTGACGAACGCTATGGTGACCGACTCCGGGACCGGAACCATCTTCAGCCCGGCGACGACCTGCTTGAGCATCTGGACCGCTCGTGTTCCCCCTGAGACACCGCCGTAGCTGACGAAGCCGACCGGCTTGTACTGCCACTCGTGGTGCAGGAAGTCGATGGCATTCTTTACGTCGGCGTTGAAGGCGTGGTTGTACTCAGGCACGACGAACACGAATGCGTCGGCCCGGTCGACGACCGCACTCCAGCGCCTCGTGTGCTCGTGCTTGTATGCGCCCAGACGGGGATGTCTGGGCTCGTCGAAGAACGGCAGCCGCACTTCAGCAAGGTCGACCATCTCGACGTCGAACCCTCCGTGGGCGGCCGCAGCCTCCAGAAACCACTCGGCCACCGGCAGCCCGACCCGACCGGGTCGGGTGCTGCCGATGACGACCTGCAGTGTGGGTCTACTGCTCATGCCGAGTGCTGCACCTTGACGGCCGAGATGTCGAACTGAAGGGTCACCTTCTCACTCACCAGCACGCCGCCGGCCTCGAGCGCGGCGTTCCAGTTCACGCCCCAGTCCTTGCGGTTGA
Organism: Actinomycetota bacterium; assembly: GCA_046732575.1. GTDB lineage: Bacteria > Actinomycetota > Actinomycetes > Propionibacteriales > Nocardioidaceae > JBKPNJ01. The sequence goes on along the minus strand of JBKPNJ010000054.1, from coordinate 896 downwards.
TCGTGGTGGAGCCCTCGAAGCCGACACGGGCGTTGCCGAACGGGTCGGTCGCCGAACCGGTGTACTGGAAGTCGATGGTGACCGGCTTGGTGATGCCCCTGATCGTGAGGTCACCCGTCATCCGGTAGGTCGAGTCGTCGAGCCGCTCGACCGCGGTGCTCACGAACGTGATCTCGGGGTAGTTCTCCGGGTCGAGGAAGTCGTTGCTCCGCAGGTGCCCGTCCCGCTGCTCGTTGCGCGTGTCGATGCTCGCCGACTTGATCGTCAGTGTTGCGGTCGAGCTGGACGGCTCCTCGGCGTCGAGGTGTGCGGTGCCCTCGAACTCGTTGAACGCGCCGCGAACCTTGGTCACCATCGCATGCCGGGCGACGAAGCCGATGCTGCTGTGAGCCGGGTCGATCCGGTAGTCGCCGGTGAGCGTCTGTGTGGCGGTGGATACGGTCATGAAGGACCTCCCGTTCCGACGCGGTCCCCGCGCCGGCTAGATGGTTGATAGTTCAACTGCATGTTCACTGGAACATGGTTGAGCTCTCAACTATTCCCAGCCGCTCAGTCGAGTCGCTGTACGACGGCCTGTCGCAGTCGAGCCTCGGAAGAAGTGCGGCGGCAGGAACGGTCGGGCGCAGGTCGACCGCCCTCCGTGAGCGCCGGACTGACCGCGCTAGGTGGTCTGCTGGTCCTTCGGCTCGTCACGCGGCTCGAGCTGGATCTCGAGGGCGGCACCCGGCACACCTTCCCGGAGCTCCAGGCTGCGCTCGCGCTCGGCGTTGAGCTGGGCGCCGAGCAACAGCGCGATGTTGGTGATCCACAGCCAGATCAGAAAGACGACGAACCCCGCCAGGGTGCCGTACGTCTTGTTGTACGAGCTGAAGTTGGCCACGTAGAACGCGAACAGC
>JBKPNJ010000053.1:0-3796 GCA_046732575.1 Actinomycetota bacterium | reverse complement strand
CGTGCGCCTGTTGGGAACCGACCCTCTAGGCACGCAAAGTTACCTTACAGCGTAAGGCAGTGGTCTGCAATCCGAGTCCGCAATCGAAGTCCGTCCCGTGGCAATACCCCCGATGGGCGGGTGTCATGCGGGTATGCGTCAGCCAGACGTGGCTGCCCGTGCGCGGATTGAGTACGGTGGCCACATGGCCTCCACACCGCACGAGCCGGGCGTCCGCGACGACGCCGACCACGAGGAAACCGCCGCAACCCCCGGCAACCCGATCCGCCACCACGCGCACGACCACGTGGACGACGACGAGACGGTTGCCACGCCGGGTAACCCGATCCATCACAGTCACGACCACACGCACGAGGACGAGACGCTGGCGACCCCGGGCAAGCCGATCCACGACCACGAACACGATCATGGCGACGCCGAGCACCACCATCATGATCACGGCCACGACTACCAGAGTCATCATCACGGCTCGGAGTCGGAGAACCTCGCCACCCCCGGAGATCCCATCCGCCCCCATCCAGAGCGCGACAAGTAGCCGCATCTCACCGCGTTCGGCGCCATCCGACACTTGTTCGGCGCCATCCGACACTTGTTCGGCGCCATCCGACACTTGTTCGGCGCGATCCGACACTTGCCGGGCGCTGTCCGACACCTGCCGGTAGGACCGCTGTCGGCTCAGGCAGGTACCCGGCCCAGGAAGGCGACGAGTTCCGCGGCCAGCTGCTCAGGGGCATCCTCGGCCATGTGATGACCGCTCTCGATCGGCCCTCCGAACAGCTGGGTGGTGGGGTTCGCCACCCAGGGTCGCCACACCTCGAGCACGTTGCCGTAGAGCGCCTGCATGTCGTCGCCGGTCGACCACAAGACGAGCGTGGGGCAGGCCAGGCGCCGGCTGTTCTCACGGTCGGCGTCATCGGCGGCCCGGTCGACGCCGAGCCCGGCGCGATAGTCCTCCAGCATCGCGCGGACAGTGGCCGGGTCATTGATCGCCGCGCGGTAGTCGGCGTAGTTCTCCACGCCCATGCGCCGCGCGTCACCGCCGTACCACCTGTCGGGATCGGCCAGGATCGCGCGCTCGGGCAGGTCCCGCTGGGCGAAGAAGAACCAGTGCCACCAGGCGGCTGCGAACCTGGCATCAGCGCGGGCCAGGGCCTCACCGATCGGAACGCTGTCGAGGACAGCGAGATGGCTGACTGCAGCCGGCGCATCGAGTGCGAGCCGGGTGGCGGCATAGCTTCCTCGGTCGTGTCCAACCAGCGCAAACCGTTCGTACCCCAGGCCGCGCATGAGCAGGAGCACATCTGCGGCCATCGCCCGTTTGGAGTACGGGCTGTGGTCCGCGCTGGTGGGCGGCTTGGAGGATCCGCCGTACCCGCGCAGGTCCGGGCAGACGACGAAGTGCCCGGCCTGCACCAGCAACGGTGCCACCCGGTGCCAGGTAGTGTGCGTCCGCGGATGCCCGTGCAGCAGCACGACCGGGGAGCCCGAGCCACCGGTGCGCACGCGCAGCGCCACGCCCCCGACATCCATCCGCGTCTCTGCGAAGCCCTCGAACACCGTTTCATCCTGGCACCGCGCTAGTCGGGCGCCACCCGAGCTCTTGCGGAGCGATCGAGCGCTTGCCGGCGTCGGACGGCGATCAGGCTGAGTGCGACAACGCCGGACTCGGCCGAGATGGAAACAAGGCCGAGCGGCTCGGTCCAGGCTCCGACGTCGTCGGCGAGTTGCGGGAACGCGACGGTCCGGGTCGCGACGTAGGCACAGACCGCCGCTGCGCACAACGCGGCCGCCACGTAGTACCAGACCTGTGATGGACGAACCGCCAACACAGCAGCGATACCGAAGGCTGACAAGGTGAAGCCGATGAACAGGATGCCCATGTAGGGCGCTTCCTCGAGGTGCTCACCGATCACCGGGATGTGAGCGACGGATGCCACCAGCAGGAGCGCGATGACCGCCCGCCGAACGGCCTCCGTTGGCTTATCCCCGGCCGTCGGCCGGTCGCGCCGGTTCTCCCGCCCGACGACGTCCATGAACACCAGAAACGCGAATCCGACCAGGATCAGCGGAGGGAGGTACGACCAGCTCGACGCCATGTCCGTCACAGCTGGCCTCCGGGTGTCACGACTGCTCTCGCCACAGTACGCAATCGTGGGCGAGGTCGCCGAAGCTCGCGCTCGGCGGCAGCATGCCGATGTCGTCTACCGGGCGCATGGCGTACCGCCAGGGAAGACTCGTTGTGGTTCCGACTGTCTCAGGGTTGTCAAAGGGTGCCGGGCGATCAGCCTGTGACGGTTGATGAACCGGAGATGCAGAACTCGTCACCCTCCGGATCCAGCATCACCGTCCAGGTGTCAGGGTTGTCGAAGGTCTCAGGGGCCTGGCAGACCTCGACCACCTTCGCCCCCGCGCTGACGAGGCGATTGACTTCGTCCGCCATCGACCCCTCGGTCACGAGGTCAAGGTGAAGCCGGTTCTTTGCTGTCTTCGGCTCCGGAACCTTCATGAAGTAGAGCCATGGCGACCCGTCGGGATCGTGAAGTTTGTACTCATCGGGGTTGCGGCGGGTCAGTTCCCACACCAAGGGCCTGGCCCCAGAACGCACCGACACGATGCGGATCGGCGCAATCCACGACCACGGCGAGAAGCGAGCTGCGCATTGCCACCACTCCAATCGACCTTCGATTCTCATGCACTCGGGTCGTAGGCCGACTCACGCTCACCGGAGGCGCTGCGACCGGAATACCGACCGGAATCCACCATTCGCACCGCCGCCCCACCGTGGTTGTGGTGCACCGGCAGTCATACCCGAAGCCCGCACGGCCGTTGTGAGAACCTGGACCCGCTCCTGACCCTCGACCGCGCAGGAGCGGGCCAGCTTGCGTGGGCACAAACGCAGAACAGGGCTCGGAACAGCGACCCTGCGCCTGCGGTGCCCGTGTCTCACTTCGACGGCAGAAGGCTCGCATGCCGAACCGCTAATCGCCAGATCCCGACATCGTCTTCACGCCAGACGTCGGTATAGCGAAACCTGCCCGTGAAAGGCGCGTCCTTCCAGGTCGCCCTTTGCGTCGACAGGACGAGGACAATCGCAACGCTTCCCATGTCCCGCACGTCCACGGTGTGGATGTCGAAGTCGTGCAGCAGGTGGCGACCAGCGACCTCATCGAGCCAGTCCTGCTTTGCGGCGGGCTGGTCGAGCCAGCCTGCCGTCGTGATCACGAAGTCCTCATCCAAGAGCTCGGCGAGCCGGTCCCAACGCCGATCTACAACGGCGTGCAGCACCGAGGCCTCAAGCTGTTCGAAGTCAGGGACCACTGCGCCATCGTGTCATCGACCACCGAAGGCAATAAGGCACCGTTCTGGATTCGCCCACTTCACACACCGTCACCGAGCTGGTGGCGAATTCTGATGACCCCGCCTTCAGGCCAGCTGCCGTTCGGCGCTGAGTCCGTGCGCCGGTGATGGGCGGAGGGGTGCAGGCCGGGGTCGGGTCCGTGGCGTCGAGCAGGACCAGCGTGAATGCGGCCAGGTGCTCGTCCGTGAACGGTTCGCCGCGGGCGGTGAGCTCCGCCTCCGCGACATCGCGGGCAGCCTCCATTCCCGGTACCGAAGCGGGAATGTTGGACTCCTAAACCAGGTCTGACCTGGGCTTTTACAAGTGCGCGAGGGGGGACTTGAACCCCCATGCCCTCTCGGGCACACGGACCTGAACCGTGCGCGTCTGCCTATTCCGCCACTCGCGCGCGTCCGTCGGGGGCGGTGAAGACCGGCGGAAACGCCGCGTCAGCGTAGC
>JBKPNJ010000052.1:0-14297 GCA_046732575.1 Actinomycetota bacterium | reverse complement strand
GGCCGTGAACACCGCCACACCCGCCAGGTACACATGGGCGGTGAGCTTGTCGGTCAGAACCGCACGCAGGTTGGCGGCATCGTCATTCGGGTCGCCCTTGATGCCGGCGGCCTTGTCGATCCCAGTGGCCAGGACCTGGGCGGTCCCGGACATGTGGTCAGCAGCCGTCTTCAACAGGTCGAAGCCCTGTGCGTCGCCGGCTGCGAACGCATCGATCGCAGCGGACAGTGTTTCGATGTGCATCACGAAGTCGGCCTGAACAGCCTTGGCGGGCAGCGCTCCACCCGTGATGTCGCTGAAGAACTGGCCGGACGTCTTGCTGTACGCATTCAGGTTGCTGAGCGCGTCCTTCTTGCCTTGGGCATCCCCCGACTTGGCCGCTATCGCATAGTTGACGAAGTCTGTGATGTGACTGCGCCAGCTCTGCAGGAACGCCTTCCCCTTCGCCTTGCCGGCGACCGAGGCGATCGCCTTGGACAGATCCACCGAGTTGGTGTCGAGAGTCGCTGCCGCAGCGGTGAACTCCGGCGAGTCGGCTCCTGCGACGTACGCGGTGTCAACCGCGATGCCGGCCAGGTAGACGTGCTCCTGGAGCAGGTAGGTCAGTCCCGAACGCAGATCCGATGCGTCGGAGTCCACCTGGCCATCCATGTGCGTTGCGGACGCGAATCCGCCCGCGAGTACGTCGGCGGTCATCGGCATGTGTCCAGCAGCCGTACGCGTCAACGCGAACGGGTCGCCGGCCGAAGCCTTGGGGGTCTGTGAAGGGCTCATCGACGGTGAGGTCATGGTCTCAGGACTGGTCGCTGCTGTGTCGGTGCCGTCTGAGTTGGAGCAGGCGGCCAGCGACAGCATCGCCGTGCCTGCAATGACCGCCGCGTAGCGACGGTAGTGGGGCTGGGTCATCGTTCCTCCGGTGAAGTGGTTTCACGGAGGGTTCGTCGCCGGCGGCCCTACGGATTGGTCAGGGGCCGCGGGCTCCTCAGCCGCGCGCCGCCAATCGAGCCTTGAGTGCGTCGCGCTTGTCCTCGAAGCGAAGGGCGGACTTCTCCAGCTCCGCAAGGTGATCCGAGAGTTCCTGACGGGCGCTTTCACCCTTGTGGGAAAGGCCTTCCACGTCGAAGACCTTCCAGTAACGCAGCACCGGCAACACGACGTCGGACAGGTGCTGGCGGATGTCATAGATCCCGGCGACCGCCATCTCGACCGCCTTCCGCTGGAAGCCGGGGATGCCCGCGCCCGGCATCTCGAATGTCGTCACGACATCGGTGATCGCACGCATCGTCTGGTCGGGAGCCAGCTCCAGAGCACCGGCGAGCAGGTTGCGGTAGAAGATCATGTGCAGGTTCTCGTCCGCCGCGATCCGCGTCAGCAGCTGGTCCGCCACCGGGTCGTCGACGTACCGGCCGGTGTTGCGGTGCGAGACCCGCGTCGCCAGCTCCTGGAAGGAGACGTAGGCCAGCGACCGCACGAGATCCTGGTCGTGTGCGGACTGGAAGCCGGCCGACATGTGCATCATCCTCAGCCGCTCGAGGGCCACCGGGTCGACCGCTCGGGTGACCGTCAGGTAGTCGCGGATGGCAATGCCGTGGCGACCCTCCTCGGCGGTCCACCGATGCACCCAGTCGCCCCAGGCGGCGTCACGACCGAACAGCACGGCGATCTCGTGGTGGTAGCTGGGCAGGTTGTCCTCGGTCAGCAGGTTGATGATGAGCGCGGACTGCCCGACGTCGCTGATCCTGGAGTCCTCGGGGCGCCACGGCTCACCACCGAGCGCGCCATCGAACGTGCGGCCCTCGCTCCACGGAACGTACTCGTGCGGGAACCACTCCTTGGCGACCGGGATGTGCCGGTTGAGCTCGCGCGCGACGACAGGTTCTAGCTCCTGAAGCAGCTGGCCCTGGGTCATGACGTGGTCCACGGTGAGTCCTCCTGGTGCGCTTACCTACGGAATCGTAGGTTACGGCTCCGTAGGTTGAAGTGACAAGCCGAGGCGGTGAGCGCTACCGGCTCACAGGTAGAGCCCGGTACGGCCATCGGCGAGACGCTCAGCCGCCACGGCGTGCAGGTCGCGCTCGCGCATGAGGATGTAGTCATGGCCGCGAACCTCGACCTCGGCCTTGTCCTCGGGGTCGAACAGCACCCGATCCCCCACCTCGACGGTCCGGACGTTTGCTCCCACCGCGGCCACCCGCGCCCAGGCCAGCCGGCGGCCCATGGTGGCGGTGGCCGGGATCACGATGCCGGCTTGCGAGCGACGCTCGCCGGACTCGCGATCGAGCGACACCAGCACCCGATCGTGCAGCATCTGGATCGCGAGCTTGTCGTCCACGGCGTGGACATTCTTGGTCACGGTCACAGGGGAAGAGTCTAGTTGCGGTTGACGAGCTTCCGGACGACCACGAAGAAGGCCACGACTCCGACCGTCGCGCCGGCTACGGCGGCGATCTTCTCGGGCCGAGGCTTGCCTTCCTCGTCAACGAACTGCGCCTTGGCCTGGTCAAGCTTGCGCTTGATGACGTTCTTCGGGTTCACCCGATAGGTCAGCTGGTCGATGGTTCCGGCGAGATCAACTCGGGCCGCCTCGAGCTCAGCCTGGATGTCCCGCTGGCTGCGCGCGGTGTCGGTGCTGCGGTGCGCAGGCGTCGAGGCCTGGCTCACGACGTCCTCCTCGGGTCGGGATATGGTCCTCGGCGAGAGGCTAGCGATCACTGCGACGGTCAGTCTTGCATGGATGACCGAACCAGGCGTGACGTCCGCGAGCGCGGCTGCGGCACATGAGAGAGTGGTCGTTCGGATGTCCCCGAGGAGACAACGGGAGAGGCTTTGACCACGAAGCGACTGCAGGTCGGCGACATGGCACCGGATTTCACCCTTCCGAGCGATACCGGTGAGACGGTGACTCTCTCGGGACTGCGCGGTGGCAAGGTTGTCGTCTACTTCTATCCGGCCGCCATGACCACCGGCTGCACGACGCAAGCCTGCGACTTCCGGGACTCTTTGGACTCGCTGAATGCGGCCGGTTACACAGTGCTGGGCATCTCACCCGACCAGCCGGACAAGCTTGCCGAGTTCCGGGAGCATGACGGCCTGACGTTCCCGCTGCTCTCCGACGCCGACAGGTCGGTCATGGATGCCTGGGGGACGTACGGGGATAAGCAGCGGTACGGCAAGACCGTGCAGGGCGTGCTCCGATCGACATTCGTGGTCGACGAGGAAGGCCGTATAGAGATCGCGCAGTACAACGTGAAGGCGACAGGCCACGTCGCCAAACTGCGGAGCGAGCTCGGCGTCTGATCCTTCGGGCTGCCCGTCGACAGTACCCGTCGACTCACTTCCCGCGGTCCTAGACTTGGCGGTCGGCCAGAGTGGTGGAAAGGCAGACACGCGGCATTTAGGTTGCCGTGCCCAAGGGCGTGAGGGTTCGAATCCCTCCTCTGGCACTTCTATAAGACCATGTCAGAGGCCATATCTGAACTAGTTCGAGTCACGTACACACCAGGTACGCAGATCTGCCGAGTTTGCCCATCACAGCAAGACGATGGTCGCGATGGATCGAGCACCTGAAAGGCTCCCTTCCGAGACGGCGCCCTGACGAACCGCTCGATCACCTTCGCGACGACGACCGGGCCCTCGGAATGGCTGGGCAGTATGGCCGCATACTGACGAGTGACTCTAGAAACCCGGGAACGGCGAACTGACCTGCCGCTGCCGGCCTCGCGCTTGCTTTCCTTGCCGCCTACGCCCTGCCGATCCAGTCATGTCGGCGCTCCAGCACGATACGCCCGCTGGGGTTACTCATCGGAACCCACGGGACTAGGTTCGGGGCGTGGGTCGGCGTCGCAATCTGGTGGCCATCTCTAGCGCCCAGCTGCTTGCGGGGTCCGCCGGTCAGGTGCTGGCCTTGCGACGTGGACTCGCCTTCGACATCGCGCTGATCGACTGGAAGGGACGCCCCGACCGCATTGCCAGGGACTCATGGCTGCTGGGCACCGGTTTCTCCGCGCCGGTGGTGATGCTCGCGGCGCAGGCAGCAGTGACAAGCTGGCTTGCCTTCCGCGATAGTCAGGGGGCCGCGCGCACGCTCGGGGTCCTCGGCGCGGCAATGACCGGGGGTTACCTCATCGAGCGGAGGTTTCGGACGGCAATGACACCCACCGGCTGGGACCGAACCCTCACCCCCGTCGCGGTAGCGGGTCTCGGACTCTGCGTTCCGATGGCGGCCGTTGGCCTGCGCTCACAGCCGTCAGACCGGCTTCAAAGCAATGCCACCAGCACGCGGTTTCCCGGAGCGCTGTAGGACCAGCTCACGACCGTCGGCAAGGCGACCGCTTCCCGGTCACCCACCGCCGGGTGATCCGTCGCCGCCGGCCTAACCGACTGAACGTCGACGTCAATCGTGCTGTGGCACCTCGTTGAAGGTCCACCCGGACTGCTCCCGGACGAACAAAGTTGTCCCACTGCTGCAAACGGTTCCGCCCGTCCTGCTCCCCGTATCGGCTATGAGCATCGGTTCGAGGCCGTAATCGACTACGTCTCCACCACCCTGGAGGACGAACGCGAACGCGGCAGCGCGACGCCGGCTCGGATGAGCTGGAGGGCCCGGTGCGAAGCGCAGGCAGCGAGACTCCATCTGTGGCGGCGTGCACGCCGAGGTCCGCGAGGCTCTTGAGAAGCGCTTCTAATCCTCACACCGGAGCTCGACGCCGTCGAAGCCGACGGACTGTGCGGAACGACCAGCTCTCGGTCAGTGTCTCCCTGTGCAGCATCTGCCCCTAGGCGGCCAACTCGACAGTGCATGGTCAGTGTTCCCTGAAGTCCAGCAGGACCTGGACGGCTTGTTCTGGATGCCGGTCGAGCAATTCGAATGCCTCCGCCGCGTCGGCGACCGGCAGAACGTGGCTGACCAGTGCCGGCAGGTCGATGCGACCCTGGGCCGCCAGTTCCAGCACGGTGCGGTGCAATCGGCGGACGTCCCAGCGGTGCGACAGAGCCGGGCGTACACCCGAGATCTGTGAGCCGACCACGCTGATGCGGTTGTGGTGGAACTCCTCGCCGAGCGCGAGCGCCGTGCCGGGGCCTTGAAAGAAGCCTGCGGCCACGACGCGGCTGCTCCATGCGGTGGCCCGGATGGCCTCCTGCAGCGCGCCGTACTGACCGCTGATCTCGATGGAGACATCGGCACCGCGACCGCCGGTGAGGTGCTTGATGCGCAGCGCCGGCGACGGCGATGCCAGCGCGTTGAACGTGTGTGCCGCGCCGAGCCGCTGCGCCAGCTGTAGCCGGCTTTCGATCGCGTCGACGGCGAGAACGGTGCCGCCGTTGAGTCGCGCCAGCTGGCCGACGATGAGACCAGGTGTGCCCTGGCCGAAGACCGCGACCGCTTCCCCCACATGGATGTCGGCATCGAGCACGGCATTGAGGGCGATACCACCGATGTGGGCGAAGGCGCCGATGACCGGCTCGACGCCGGACGGAAGCGTGCAGTTCGCCGCAAGCTCGGCCGAGAGCACGGCGCTGCTGCGATGCCCCCATGTACCCCATACGATGTCTCCGCTGGCGACCGACCCCACGTCGGCCCCGAGCTCGACGACTTCGCCTACCTCCTCGTAGCCCCACCCCTCGACCGGGTACTCGAGGCTGGCGGCGTCCGGGACGAAGAATCGGCCCTGATCCTCCCACCGCTTGGCGAGATAGGGGTTGGAGCCGCGATATGCGGTGAGCTCGGTGCCAGCGGAGATGCCGGAGAACAGCGTGCGGACCCGGACCTCGGTGGGCGAGAGTTCGCGGTCGGCATAGGTGTGAAGGTCGACTCGGCGGGGGGCGGTGAAACGCACGACAACGGACATGTGTTCTCCTCAGGTTGGGCACGAGCGATTTGCGGTTGCCACGAGGCCCATAGCCTTCGACCGTAGGCCCAACTGTTGGTCCAGATGTGCTCTGCTGGGTTGGCCGTCGTCCTTATTGGCACCATCGATGTGCCGCGGATTGCCGACTGCTGGCCCGATCGCAGCTCGCGGTGGAGCTCGTCGGTGCTCAAGCCTCGGGACCTTCGGCCCTGCTCGCCCGACCCACCTCCCGACAGATTGGGAACCGGCCGTTCATGCCCAACGCCGTGTAGGAGTAGAAACAGGTAACCGACTGATGTGTGACGCACAGATGGGAATTCCATGACGACGTACCCGGTTCGCCTCGAGGGCCGGCTCGACCCGCCGTTGTCCCGCTGGATGTGGTTGGTGAAGTGGCTCCTGTTGATCCCACACTTCATCGTCTTGTTCTTTCTGTGGGTCGCGTTCTTTGTGGTGAGTGTCATCGCGTTCTTCGCGATCTTGTTCACCGGTCGATATCCGCGCTCGCTGTTCGACTTCAACACGGGTGTGCTTCGTTGGTCGTGGCGGGTGTCGTTCTATGGCTACAGCGCCTTGGGAACCGACCGCTACCCACCCTTCACGCTGGCCGAGGTGAGTGACTATCCCGCGACCTTGCAGGTCGACTACCCCGATCACCTGTCGCGGGGCCTGGTGTTGGTGAAGTGGTGGCTGCTGGCGATCCCGCAGTACATCATCATCGCCTTCTTCATCGGGGGCGGCACCTGGCTGGCGTGGCGTTCCGATGACTGGCAGTGGAGCTGGGGTGGAGGCGGACTGATCGGCGTGCTCGTCCTTGTCGCCGGGATCATTCTTCTCTTCACCGGGGACTACCCGCGCCCTCTGCTGGACTTCATCTTGGGCATGAACCGCTGGGTGTTCCGAGTGGTCGCCTACGCCGGGCTGATGACCGACTCGTACCCGCCGTTCCGCTTCGACATGGGCGAGTACGAGTCTGGCCACCCACCGGCTGTCGCCGACCGGGCAACGGACCCATCCGCATCAGCGAGCGTGCAACCAGGCACCTCCGCCGGCGGCGGGTCGACAGCCCTATCCACGGCTGGCACCCCCCTCCCGCCCGGCTCGGGGCGGGGTCACTCGCGGTGGACAACGGGCCGAATCGTCTCTGCGGTGCTCGGCTCGATCCTGGCGCTTGTATCGGTCGGCTTCCTCGTCGCCGGGGCGGTGCTGCTGTTCGCCGACCGGACAGCACGGGTTGACGGCTTCGTGACTTCCGATACGCAGACGTTCACCAGTGACGGGTACGCCGTGGTCAGCAACCCCATCGACTTCCAGGTCGAAGGACCCGACTGGCCGGTGGTGCGGTCGATACTCGGCGACGTCAGGATACGGGCGACGTCGGACGCCGGCGACGGCGACATCTTCATCGGGATAGCGCCGGCCAGCGAGGTAGACAGCTATCTGCGGGGAGTCGCTCGCAGCACGTTCAGCAACAGCTACTCCAATGAGGGAACCGCGATCCCAGGGGACGCCCCGCCGGGTCCGCCCACAGATCAGGACTTCTGGGCGGCGCAGGCCGACGGTTCAGGCACCCAGACGCTGACCTGGTCACCGGGTTCTGGGCGGTGGGACATGGTGGCCATGAACACCGATGCATCCCGCCCGGTGGCCGTGGAGGCCGATGCCGGTGCTGAAGTGCCCGCGCTCACCTGGGTCGCGATCGGTCTGCTGGTTCTCGGTGCCCTGTTCCTCACCCTCGGCACGATCCTCATCGTCATACCCGCACGTCGAGCAGCGCATGATCGAACTCCAGAACCGATGCCTGAACGCTTGTAGTCCCCGACAATCGGATTGCCGCGCCGCCGATCGGTCAATCCGTCGCTTTCCATCCCAGCCCGCGGGACTTTCGCCTCTCGCCATAGGGCCGTACCGGCGAAAGGCTTGAGCGGAGACTTCCACATCGGTGCGTGTAGACGAAGGGGTTGGAGAAACCATGGGGCAAGCCGGCATCGACCTGTACTGGCTCCCGCTGGGGGCCGGCGGCTACTGCGTGCAGTGCAGCGGCCGAGTCTACGAGGCACTCGTGGCCCACCACACGCATCGCGCGGAGTGCGATCTCTACCACTCAGCTTTGCGGGTGACGCTCGATAGCGACCACTACGTGATCGAGAGCGCACCAGCGTGGGGATACAAGGAAGCCGACAGAGGAGTCGTCTGCGAGGGGCCGGTGGGGCTTGTCTGGCTCGGTCGCTCACGGTACTTCCGGTACGAGGTCCGCCGGTGGCGCGACGGCGTCATCCCCGACATCGCCGAGGCAGTGAACAGCCCCGTGCAGGTCGCCACCGACCGGGCCAGGGTGGCAAGGCTTCTGGACCTCGTCCCCCACTTCCCCACAGCAACGTGGGGGCGCGACGAGCTCGCAACCGGAGAGATGTGGAACTCCAACTCGCTCACCGCCTGGTTGCTGAGCCGAAGTGGTCACGACCTCGACCCGCTCCGGTCACCTCAGCGCGGCCGTGCACCCGGATGGGCGGCCGGGATCATCGTCGCGAGAAGGTCCGCAGCCGCCACCACCTCAACCGCATTGGCATGAGCTACGAACACCCGCTGAGGCACGCGCCGTGCAGGAACGGCTCAGTCGGGTGGGAGGGACTGCCTGAGCCACATTCGAAGCGTGTTCGCCGGGGCCGCGCCGACCTGGCGCGCCAGGACGGCACCACTCTTCATCAGCACGAGGGTGGGAATCGCCTGCACGTCGAATCGGCTGGAGGTCGACGGAGCGATGTCGGAGTTGACCTTGACGAGCTTGAGCCGGCCCGCGTTCTCGCGTGCCAGTTGCTCCAGCACCGGACTCACCTGCCGACATGGGCCGCACCAAGGCGCCCACAGGTCGACGAGTACCGGGACGCTGGCGGCATCCGCGACATCCGCGAATGTCGTGTCGTCCGCGTCCACCACCCAGGCCAGCGGGCTGTGGCATCGACCGCACTGCGGTCGCCCCCGAGAGGTCGCCGCAACCCGGTTCTTGGTGCCGCAGCTGTCACAGGTCACGATCCGCGTGGCGGCGAGTTCTTCGGGGCTCGTACTCATCGCAGACCCTCCTTGCTGAATCGCGATTGTCTTGATTCTCCTAGCCCGACCGGTAACGCACCCGCGACAGGTCTCGATCAGTCGGCCCGGTAGCTGAGCAGGTCTCGGGGCTGACAGCCCAGCACCTGACAGATCGCTGTGAGGGTTGAGAACCGGACGGCACGAGCGCGCCCGTTCTTGAGTATGGACAGGTTGACCACGGTGAGATCTACGCGCGCCGCCAGCTCGGTCAGGGTCATTCCATGCTCGTCGAGGAGGCGGTCGAGGTGCACGTCGATCCTGTGGTCGGGCGGCTCCGCCGGCATTCAGACCGTGCCCTCGACGTCCTCACGCAGGCGCACCCCGTAGGCGAACACCTCCGCGAGGATGCGAGCCACTGAGCCGGCAGACCGGATCAGGGTCGCGCCGCACGCAGTCTGGCGGCGACGAGCGGCGCGATGGCGCGGAGCGCCTGGCCGCGGTGGCTGATCTCGTCCTTCTCCGCGACAGACAGCTCCGCAGTGGTGCGGGTGTATCCAGTCGGTACGAACAGGGGGTCGTATCCGAAGCCGCCCGAGCCGCGAGGCTGGTGGATGACAGCGCCGTGCATCCTCGCCGTCGTCACGTGTTCCTCCCCACCCGGCAGGCAGAACGCCACCGCACATGCGAAGTGGGCCCCCCGTCGGGCGTCGGGCATATCGCGGAGCTGGGCGAGCAGGAGTGCGTTGTTGCGGGCGTTGTCCTTCTCGACGCCCGACCATCGGGCTGACAGGACCCCGGGCATTCCGTTGAGCGCGTCGACGCAGATGCCGCTGTCGTCGGCCAGCGAGGCCAGCCCGGTGGTCGCCACCGCGGCCCGTGCCTTGATCAACGCATTGTCCTCGAACGTCGCCTCCGTCTCGGCCGGCTCGTCATACGGCGGCACGTCCCGCAGCCCCACCACTTCGAGCTCGGGCACGAGCGGGGCGAGGATGCGCCGCAACTCGTCGAGCTTGCCGGCGTTGCGGGTGGCCAGCAAGACCTGGGTCAATCCAACGGCTCCTCGAGCGCCGCGACCTGTATGCGCGTGAGCTCCGCGCAGCCGTCTGCCGCCAGCACGAGCAGCTGATCGAGGGCTGCCCGGTCGAACGGCTCTGCCTCGGCGGTGCCCTGCACCTCGATGAACCTGCCATCTCCGGTCATCACGACGTTCATGTCGGTCTCGGCGCGCACGTCCTCCTCGTACGGGAGGTCGAGCATCGGCACGCCGTCGATGATGCCGACCGACACCGCGGCGACCGAACCGCGAAGCGGCTCACCCTTCAACGCGTTGCCCGAACCCCGGGCGCGCAGGAACGTCACGGCATCGGCGAGCGCGACGTAGGCACCGGTGATGGCAGCGGTCCGCGTGCCGCCGTCGGCCTGGAGAACGTCACAGTCGAGCACGATCGTGTTCTCTCCGAGCGACTTGTAGTCGATGACCGCCCGCAGGGAGCGGCCGACCAGCCGGGAGATCTCGTGGGTACGACCGCCGATCCGGCCCTTCACCGACTCACGGTCGGACCGGGTGTGAGTGGAGCTCGGCAGCATGGCGTACTCAGCGGTCACCCATCCCTGACCCGAGTCCCGACGCCACCGTGGGACACCGGCAGTCACGCTGGCCGCGCAGAGCACCCGCGTCCTGCCGAACTCGACGAGCACCGAGCCTGCGGCGTGATCGAGCCAGTTCCTGGTGAGGTTGATCTCGCGTAGCTGGTCGGGTTGTCGTCCATCGGCACGCACCATGGCCAGACCATATCCGGCGGCCACGCACTGGCGGCCAGCGCCGAGAACGAGCTAGATGTCGTAGGACTCGCCCGCCGAGACGAGGCCGATCGAGCCGTTCCACGCGGAGACCGCGTCGGCGAGGATGCGAGAGCGGTCGTGCCACGGCGGGATGTGGGTCAGCAGGAGCCGACCCACGTCGGCTGCCTGTGCGTGCTGGGCAGCCTCGCGCCCGGTCATGTGGAGGTGTGGTGGGTTGTCCTCGCCCTCCACGAACGACGCCTCACACAGCAGCACGTCGGCGTCGCGGGACAGCTCGACCAGCGCCGGTGTCGGCGCACTGTCGCCGGAGTACACCAGCGAACGGTGCTCGTGCTCGAGGCGGATCCCGTACGTGGTGACCGGATGGTCCATCAACGCCACCCAGACCTCGAACGGTCCGATCTTCTCCGGCGTGGAGGGGTCCCAGGCATGGAAGTCGAATTCACGCTTCATCCCGGGGTCGAACGGCAGATCGCCCGCACAGGCCATTCGCTCAGCCGTTCCCTCCGGGCCGTACACCGGCACCGTTGCGAGCGGACCGTTCGGGTGGTACTTCCGTGCCACGTAGTAGCTGCACAGGTCGAGGCAATGGTCGCCGTGCAGGTGCGTGATCAGGATCGCATCGATCTGGTTGATGTCCCCATAGCGCTGCAGGGCCCCCAGCGCGCCGTTGCCGAGATCCAGGACGATTCGGAACATCCGCCCCTCATATGCCACCTCGAGCAGGTAGCAGGAGGCGGCGCTGTCCGGACCGGGATAGCTTCCCGAGCAGCCGACGATGGTGAGCTTCATACGCTCATCCAGGCGAACTGGTCGACGACCTGCAGCTCCGGACCGAGGAACCTGCGCCCGACCTCACGGAACTCCTCCGGCTGGCCGGTGGTGAGGAAGCGGTGGGACGGGGCACCCAGGGCGGGATCACGCTCGAGACCCAGCCGCACGAGAAGCCCGTACACATCCTTGGCGGTCTCCTCGGCGCTGCTCACCAGCGTCACCTCGTCGCCGAGGACGAACGAGATGACTCCGGTCAACAGCGGATAGTGCGTGCACCCGAGGATCAGCGTATCGATGCGGTCGGCGACCAAGGGATCGAGATAGCCGTGTGCCAAAGCGATCAGCTCGGCTCCGCTGGTGACCCCATGTTCGACGAACTCCACGAACCGCGGACAGGCGCGGGTGTACAGGTGCACCTGGGGAGCCGCCGCGAACGCGTCGTCGTAGGCCATCGAGGTTGCCGTCGCCTCAGTGCAGATGACGCCGACCCGGCCCGACCGGGTGGCTGCCACCGCCCGCCTGGTGGCCGGCAGGATCACCTCCACGACCGGGACCGGGTAGCGCTCACGGGCGTCCCGGAGCACTGCCGCGCTGGCGGAGTTGCAGGCGATCACCAGTGCCTTGACGCCCCGGTCGACAAGGTGGTCCAGGCACTCCAGCGCGTACTCACGCACCTCGCCGATCGGCTTGGGGCCGTAGGGCTGACGCGCCGTGTCGCCGAGGTAGAGCACCGGCTCGTGCGGCAGCTGGTCGAGCACCGCACGCACAACCGTCAGCCCGCCGAAGCCGGAGTCGAAGATGCCGATAGGAGCGTTCGCCACGCCAGCGAGGATACGGCCCGCCGACTGCGTACGTGTGTTGTCCACGCAACGGGCTCCGGTCCACACACCTGTTGCGGCCGGTCCGGGCGGCCTGGTGGGAGCATGGCGGTCATGACCATCCCGCTCACGGCCGCTCTGATCACTTCCAGTTGGCAACCCGGAGATGTCCGACTGTCCCCGGACGGCCGCCACGTCGCCTGGGACGCCGCACCGTACGGCCGTTCCGGCGAGCATGACGAGGGCGCGGTGTGGCTGGGCCCTACCGACGGCTCCGAGCCGGGTCGACGACTGACCCATCAGGGGGCGAACGGCACTCCCCGATGGTCGCCCGATGGTTCCAGGCTCGCGATCGCCTCCGATCGCGCGGAGGCGGGCGTCATGGGGTTGTACGTTCTGCCACTGTGGGGAGGCGATGCCGAGCCCCTCGTCGTACGAAAGCGCTCGATCGGCCGGTTCCACTGGTCCCCAGACGGGCGGTCCCTGGCGTTCCTTGCGCCAGATGAGCCCGGTGAGGACGACGACCGCCGCGAGAAGGAACGCGACGATCCCGACGTGTACGGCGAGCGGTGGGAGCGTCACCGGCTCCACGTCGTCACGGTCGACACCGGTGCGGTGCGGACGCTGACCGACGCCGACATCCATCTGAGCGACCTGGCCTGGTCACCGGACGGGAAGCGGATAGCCGTGACAGCGCGGGCCACGCCGGTGGCCGATGACGCGATACGCGCATCCGTGCTGGTGGTCCCCGGCGAGGGCGGTCCGTGCGTCCTGGTGTGTGAGGGCAACGATGTCAACGACCTGACCTGGACCACAGCCGGCGACCGGTTGGCGTACGTCGCAGCGCACGACTCGGTGCCGCAGTCCTCTTACACGGTCTGGTCCGTGCCGGCCGGTGAGCATCAGGCGCCGCGTCCGATCGGGCCGGGCTCCGACGACGAGGAGTGCGCTGTCGGGGTCCGTGCCGTGGCGGGGGAGCCTCGTGTGGTGATCCTCGTCGCTCGAGGCTTGGATACCCGGCTGGAGTGGTGCCATCCAGAGACCGGGACGCGGGCCGGTCTCTGGACATCGAGTGGCACGGTTTCGACGTTCGAAGTGGCAACGGGACCGGTCCTGGCGACCGTTGCGTCCGAACACGCCGGCCCGCCGGAGGTCTGGACCGGCGATCCGAGGCGGCTTCGTCGTGTGTCGGATCACCATTCCGGCCTGGCCGATGTGCAGTTCGGAGCCGTCGAGGACTTCTACTGGCGAGCTCCTGACGGGCTGGCCATGGACGGGATCCTGATCCGGCCCGCAGGAGATGCCGGAGCGCCCGCGGCGATGGTCGTGCTGCCGCACGGAGGGCCGTACTGGCGCTCTGGACGCGACCTGCACCTGCATCCGCTGGACTGGGGGCAGTGGCTTGCGACGGCCGGATACGCCGTCCTGATGCCCAACTACCGTGGCGGCCTCGGGCACGGCAACAGGTTCGCGCAGTCGGTGCGCAAGGACATGGGCGGCGCCGAGTGGGAGGACGTGCTCTCGGCCGTGGACGCCGCGGTCGAGCGAGGGATAGCCGACCCGTCCCGGCTGGGCATCGGAGGATGGAGTCAGGGCGGATTCCTGACCGCCTGGGGGGTCACCCGGACCGATCGCTTCAGCGCCGCGGTGATGGGGGCGGGAGTCAGCGACTGGGGGATGATGTCGCTGACCTCTGACGTCCCGTCGTTCGAGGGCGCTCTGGCAGGCGACCACCCCTGGCACGGTCCAGGTCCACACCGCGGCGCGGAGCGCTCGCCGATCTCGTACGCCGCTCACTGCCGCACCCCGGTGCTGATCCTGCACGGTCAGGACGACGAACGCGTGCCGGTCAGCCAGGGCAGGGCGTTCCATCGCGCTCTGCTTGCCCTGGGCTGCCCTGTGGAGCTGGTCACCTACCCGCGAGAGCCGCACGGCATCCGGGAACGCCGTCACCAGGAGGACCTGCTCGAGCGGGTGAGGGAGTGGTTCGACCAGTTCCTGAAGCCGGGCGCCGCCGGGTGAT
>JBKPNJ010000051.1:0-9953 GCA_046732575.1 Actinomycetota bacterium | reverse complement strand
CGTCCTGGCCCGGGCGATGGCTCCGCTGACCGGCGGACACTAGGGCTGCTTGACCAGCATCGGCCGGATCCTGTCCACGACCGATGGGTCCTCGATCGTGGACGGCATCGGGGCGTCCTGGCCGTCGGCGATCTCACGCATCGTCTTGCGCAGGATCTTGCCCGACCGCGTCTTGGGCAGCGCCGGCACGACCGCGACGTCCTTGAATGCCGCGACCGGACCGACCTGGTCGCGAACCGACGCGACCAGCGCCGCCCGCAGTATCTCCTCGTCCTCCTCGGCTCCGGCCTTCAGCACGACGAACCCGCGCGGAACCTGCCCCTTCACCGGGTCCGCGGCGCCGATCACGGCGCACTCGGCGACGGCCGGATGCTGCGCCAGTACCGCTTCGATCGAGCCGGTCGAGAGCCGATGCCCGGCGACGTTGATGACGTCGTCGGTCCGGCCCATCACGTAGACGTACCCGTCCTCGTCGCGGAACCCGCCGTCGCCGGACAGGTAGAAACCGTCGTAGGCGGACAGGTACGAGTCGATGTACCGGTCGTCGTCGTTCCAGAGGGTCGGCAGCGTCCCCGGAGGAAGCGGCAGCCGAATGCAGATGGCGCCCTCGACGCCCGCCGGCTGGTCGACCCCCTGCCCGTCGAGGATGTGGACGTCGTAGCCGGGCACCGGGACAGTGGGAGAGCCCGGCTTGATCGGCATCGGATCGAGGCCACGCAGGTTGGCGCAGATGGGCCAGCCGGTCTCGGTCTGCCACCAGTTGTCGATCACGGGAACGCCGAGCTTGTCACTCGCCCATCCGTGGGTGTCGGGGTCCAGACGCTCCCCGGCAAGGAAGAGATGACGCAGCGTCGAGAGGTCGTACGTCCTGAGCAGCTTCGCCTCCGGATCCTCCTTCTTGATCGCCCGGAAGGCTGTCGGGGCGGTGAACAGCGCCCGCACACCGTGCTCGGCGACGACCCTCCAGAAGGCGCCGGCGTCCGGCGTCCCGACCGGCTTGCCCTCATAGAGCACTGACGTCGCTCCGGCGAACAGCGGCGCATAGACGATGTAGGAGTGGCCGACGACCCAGCCGACATCGGACGCCGTCCACCACACCTGCCCAGCCCGGATGTCGAAGACGTTCGCCATCGACCACGTCAGCGCGACCGCATGACCGCCGTTGTCCCGGACGATGCCCTTGGGCCTACCGGTCGTACCCGATGTGTAGAGCACGTACAGCGGATCGGTCGAGGCGACGACGACGCATTCTGCCGGCTCCCGGGCGCCTGACTCGACCGCGGCACGCCAGTCGACGTCACGCCCCGCGACCAGGTCCGCTTCGCACTCCGGTCGCTGCAGGATGACACACGCCACCGGCCGATGCTCGGCGAGCGACAGCGCCTTGTCGAGCAGGGGCTTGTACGCCACCACCCGCCCGGGCTCGATGCCGCACGACGCCGACACGACCACCTTGGGGCGGGCGTCGTCGATCCGCAGCGCAAGTTCGTTGGCGGCGAAGCCGCCGAAGACCACCGAGTGGACGGCACCGAGCCGGGCACACGCGAGCATCGCCACGACGGCTTCGGGAACCATCGGCATGTAGATGATCACGCGGTCGCCCTTGCCGACGCCAAGGGAGCGCAGCGCGCCCGCGAACGCCGCCACCCGGTCCAACAGCTCGGCGTAGCTGAGCGTCTGCTGCGTGCGCGTGACGGGACTGTCGTAGATGATCGCCGGCTGGTCCGCCCGCCCGCCGATCACGTGCCGGTCGAGGGCGTTGAAACAGCTGTTCAACGTTGCGTCCGGGAACCACCGGTAGAACGGCGCACGCTCGTCGTCCAGGACCCGCCGCGGCCGCTTGAACCAGTCCACCAGCGCCGCCTGGTCGCCCCAGAACCCTTCTGGATCGACGATGCTGCGCTCGTATTCCTGCCGGTAACCACTCATGGCGCCCATCCTGCTCCGAAAACCCGTTGCCTGCCGCCAGGGATCCCCTATCCTGGCGGGGTATGTCGTCGCGCTCAGCTAGGAGCGCGGCCCAGTCGTGAAGGAGGCGTCGAGATGGTCATTGCTGCCCTGCGGGCTGCCCTCATCCCCGCCTCTTCTCACCTCTGGAGCACACCCAGCGATGTCGCACAACGACTCGATTGCACACCACATCTCGCAGGACTCTCCGCGGTCATCCGCTGAGACCCTCACCCGACCCGACCCCTCACTCTTCGTCTTCGACTTCCAGTCGCTCGACGGTCCCGGTGACGGGCAGCGCTGGTCGACCTGGCTACAGGTCGAGCGTGGTGCCCGTGGTCCCCAACCGAGACCCGACTGGGTCGTGACAGACCAGTCCGCGATCGACACCGAGCTCGGCGTCCTCAAGACCGGAAAGGAGGCCGACGTCTTCCTGGTCGAGCGAGCGGTGCCGGGCGACGAGCACCGAACGAGCCTGTTGGCTGCCAAGCGCTACCGCAGCGAGGAGCACCGCTCGTTCCACCGCAGCGCTTCCTACGTCGAGGGACGCCGCACCCGCAACTCCCGCGACACGCGAGCCGTGGCCAAGAAGACAGGTCACGGCCGGGCGGTGGCTGCGGGACAGTGGGCCACGACGGAGTTCGCGGCGCTGTCCCGGCTCTGGTCGGCCGGGGTTCCCGTGCCGTACCCCGTCCAGATCGACGGCACCGAGCTGTTGATGGAGTACATCGACGTGGACGGCGAAGCCGCTCCTCGGCTCGCCCAGACGCGTCCTCGTGGGGCGCAGCTGCAGGGCTACTTCGACCAGCTGCGGGCGGGGATGCAGGACCTGGCCCGATTGGGGATCGCGCACGGCGACCTGTCGCCGTACAACATCCTCGTCCAGGGCGAGCGGGTCGTGATCATCGACCTCCCACAGGTGGTCGACATCGTGGCGAACCCGCAGGGCATGGAGTTCCTGATGCGCGACTGTCACAACGTCTGCACCTGGTTCAGCGCCCGCGGCCTCGATGCGGACGAGCACACGCTGTTCGGCGAGCTGGTCGCCGAGTCCTTCGGGGTGTAGCCCGCCGGGACCGCTGCTGCGGTTAGGGTCTGGACGTGCTCAGTGGACGTCCGCGCACCGTCGAGATCGAGTCACTTGAGGAGTTGGACGCCCTCGTGGCCGCCGGCGCCACCTCCATGCGCGGCTGGCGCGTGCAGGCCGTCGACCTCCGTGGGCGCACCGACGTGCTGCTGGGACTCGATCCGTCCGGCGCCGTGCTGCTGGGCTGCGGGCTGACCGAGCGGGCCGATCACCACCTGCGGCGCCACGGTGCGTTGGTGTTCCCGGCGATCCCGGACGTCCCGTTCAACCCCTACCGGGGCGGGCTCTACAGTCCCGACGAGCTGTATGACGGCCTGGTGGGCGCATCGTACGAGCAGACGCTCGACGCGCGGATCTACGCCTGGTCGCTTCGCGGGGACGGTGATCTCGCGGGTGCGCTGGCCTGCGCGCTGCACGACCACTCGATCGACGACGCCCTGGCCGAGCTGACCCTCGGGCGGCCGGTCGTCGGGGTGATGGGCGGTCACGCTGTCGGTCGTGACAGTACGGACTACGCGCAGGCCGCTCGGCTGGGACGCCGCCTGACAGAGGCGGGATTCCGCGTCGCGACCGGCGGCGGTCCAGGTGCGATGGAGGGGGCCAATCTGGGCGCGTACCTGTCCGACGAGGACGACGCCGCCGTGCGGGACGCGACCGCCCTGCTCGCCGGCGTGCCGGCGTTCCGCCCATCGGTCACCGAATGGGCATCTGCCGCCTTCGAGGTACGCCGGAGCTGGCCGGCCGGCGGTCCCAGCCTGGGTGTCCCGACCTGGTTCTACGGTCACGAACCACCCAACATCTTCGCCTCGTCGATCGCGAAGTACTTCCAGAATGCGCTGCGCGAGGATGTTCTCCTGAACCTGTGTGACGGTGGGATCGCGTTCCTGCCGGGCTCCGCCGGGACCATCCGCGAGATCTTCGAGGATGCGTGCGAGAACTACTACGCCGCTGGGCGGGCGGTGGCGCCGATGGTGCTCGTGGGGACCCGGCACTGGACCCGTGACGTGCCGGCTTGGCCCCTGCTCTGGGCTCTCGCCGAGGACGGGGGCATGCGGGAGAAGGTCTTCCTGGTCGACACAGTCGAAGAGGCCGTCAGCGCGCTGAGTGCGTGATCCGCCGGCAGGTGCCCTTCTCGTACGCACGCAGCTGATAGACCGGATCCGGCTCGTGAGCATGACCGATTCCGGCTGCGACGAACATCGCCGATCCCACCGCCGCCATCCCCCGGACGCTCGTGAGTTCGTTGATAAGCGGCTCGGCGTCCGGTGCGCCCTGCAGCGGCACCCCCTCGCCGGCGGCCTTGTCGACGGTCGTGATGAGCCGGCCGCCGGGAGGCAGCACCCGGGCCACCTCGGCGAGGACGCCGTCGGGGTAGTCCACGAGGTGCAGGAACCAGATGGCGGTCACCACGTCAACGCTGGCATCCCGCACCGGCAGCCGGGTCGCATCGGCCTGGATGACCCGCCCCGGAACGCGCTCGCGGGCGCGCGCAAGCATGCCGTGGGAACGGTCCGCGACGACGACCTCCGCACCGCCGCTGCTCAGTAGCTCGGCCACGATGCCGGTACCGCCGGCCAGGTCCAGGATGACCTGCGGACCACCCGGTACCAGCGACAGCACCGCCCGGGCGGCCTCGCCGGCGCGAGCCGCTCCGCCCCGCGTCTCGTCGTACCAGGCGGCCTCGCGGTCGTAGTCCAGCATCGGCCGGCTCAGCCGGCGACGGCGGCCAGCTGTCCGCAGGCGCCGTCGATCTCACGACCGCGGGTGTCGCGCACGGTCGTCGGTATCCCCTGCGCCTCCAGGCGGCGGACGAACTCGCGTTCGTCCTCGGGTCTTGATGCGGTCCACCTGGACCCGGGGGTGGGGTTCAGCGGGATGAGGTTCACGTGGACCCAGCCCCCGGTGCCGAAAGACCGCAACAGGTCGCCGAGCAGGTCGGCGCGCCACGCCTGGTCGTTGATGTCACGGATCAGGGCGTACTCGATGGACACACGTCGCCGGGTAGCACGTGCATAGTTCCACGCCGCCTCGACCACCTCGTGCACCTTCCAGCGGGTGTTGACCGGCACGAGCTCGTTGCGCAGCTCGTCGTCGGCGGCGTGCAACGAGACAGCCAGAGTGACCGGCAGGCCTTCGCCGGCCAGCTGGGCGATCCGCGGCACCAGCCCGACGGTCGAGACCGTGATCCCACGAGCGGACATGCCCAGCCCGCTCGGTGCGGTGTCTGTCAGCCGGCGCACTGCGGTGATCACTGCTCGGTAGTTGGCCATCGGCTCGCCCATCCCCATGAACACCACGTTCGACACTCGTCCAGGTCCGCCGGCGACGTCGCCGCGGGCGAGCGAGCGTGCTCCCGCGACGACCTGCTCGACGATCTCCCCGGCGGACATGTTGCGGGTCAGCCCGGCCTGGCCGGTCGCACAGAACGGGCACGCCATCCCGCAGCCGGCCTGGGAGGACACACACATCGTCACCCGGTCCGGATACCTCATGAGGACCGACTCCACCAGTGCGCCGTCGAAGAGACGCCACAGCGTCTTGCGGGTGGTGCCGTTGTCGGCCAGCGAGGTGGTGACCGGTGTGAGCAGGGCCGGCATCAGCTGCCCGGCCAGCGTCTTGCGCACCCCGACGGGAAGGTCTGTCATCTGGTCCACATCGTCCACCAGCCGCGAGAAGTAGTGGGTGGACAGCTGGTTGGCGCGAAACGCCGGGTGGCCAAGCTGGACGACAGCGTCTCGGCGATCCTCGAGGGTCAGGTCCGCGAGGTGCCGCGGCGGCTTCCTCCGGCCTCGGGGCTGGTCGAACACCAGCGGCAGCGAGCCCGGCTGTGTCGCGGCCTGGGTCGCGGCCTGTGTCGCCGGCTGCGTCCCACTGCGTGCCGCCATCTCCGGTGTCATCGCCGCCCATCCTCCCACCCATCCGCGATCCGACACCTATTCGGAACGATCCGACACCTGTTCGGCCTCCATCCGACACTTCTGCGGTTCCAGCGACATCCGCGCTCACCCCGCTCACGGCAGCATGGTCATCGTCGATCGCCGTCGGCTCAGCTGACGGGGACAAGCGTGTAGAGCATCAGCCAGCTGAACGCGACGGTCGCCAGCATGGAGTCGAGACGGTCCATGATTCCGCCGTGTCCGGGAAGCAGCTTGCCCATGTCCTTCAGCCCCAGATCGCGCTTGATCAACGACTCGCACAGATCGCCCGCCGTCGCGGTCACCACTGACACCGCACCGAGCAGCAGCCCGACCCACCACGCGCCGTCCAGCGCATACACAACAAGCAGCCAGCCGGAGATCATGCATGCGGCCGCCGACCCCGCGAACCCCTCCCACGTCTTGTTGGGGCTGATGTTCGGCGCCATCGGATGGCGACCGAACACGACACCGACCAGGAAGCCGCCGACGTCTGAGGAGATGGTGACCACGATGAAGGTGATCACCCGCCACGGTCCGTCATCCTGCCGCAGCAGCAGCAGCACGAAACCGGCGAGGAACGGTACGTACGCCGCGGTGAAGATGCCCGCGGAGACGTCCCGGACGTATCCGCGGGGGCCCTTCGCCATCCGCCAGAGCAGCACCGCGACGACGGTGCAGCCCATCGCCGGCACCAGCGCCGTCGTTCCACCGGCGTAGGCGCTCACCAACATCCCTGCCGAGCCGAGCGCGACCGGTGCCATCGGCACCACCGTGCCAACGGTCGACAGGGCCCTGGCAAGCTCGGAGACGGCGAGCAGGATCGCGACACCAACCACGATGAGGAACGCGACCTTGTAGATGAACAAGGAGGCGGCGACGACAGCGAGCAGGGCGATGCTCACCGCGATCGCAGCAGGCAGGTCACGCCCCGCTCGGCTGCTCCTCGGTGCCGGAGGCGAGACGTCTGAGGACATCCCCGGTCAGACCTCGAGCAACTCTGCTTCCTTGTGCTGCAGCAGGGCGTCGATGGCCTCGACATGCCTCCTCGTCATGCCATCGAGCCGCTTCTCAGCACCGGTGACGTCGTCCTTGCCGACGTCACCGTCCTTCTCCATCTTGTCGAGGGTCTGCTTGGCATGTCGCCTGATATTGCGGACGGATACGCGCCCGTCCTCGGCCTTGGCCTTGGCCACCTTGATGTACTCCCGACGGCGTTCCTCGGTCAGCTCCGGCAGCACAACCCGGAGCAGGTCACCAGTATTCGTAGGGTTCACGCCCAGGTCGGAGTCGCGGATCGCTCGCTCGATGGCCGCCATCGCCCCTTTGTCGTATGGCGACACGAGCACCACGCGCGCCTCCGGTGTCTGAAACGACGCCAGCTGCTGGATCGGCGTCGGGGTGCCGTAGTAGTCGGCGGTGATCTTGGCGAACATGGCCGGATGGGCGCGCCCGGTGCGGATGGACGCGAAGTCGTCTTTGGCCACCTCGACCGCCTTGTCCATCTTCTGGTCGGCTTCGCGAAGGGTCTGGTCGATCACGCCAACTCCTAGGTGTCTTTGCTCCGTGTGCCTGCTAGCCGGTCCCTTGCCTGCGCTGCCACGACTTGTCGCTGGTGACCTGTTCAGGCGCCAGCGGATATCAGCGTGCCGATCTTCTCACCTCGTACCACCCGGGCGATGTTGCCCACCACCATCAAGTTGAACAGCACGATGGTCAGGTCGTTGTCTCGGCACAGGCTGATCGCGGTGGCATCGGCCACCTTCAGGCCGCGAGCCAGGAATGCGTCGTAGGTCAGGGTGTCGTACTTGATGGCGTCGGGGTTGTGCTTGGGGTCCGAGTCGTACGCTCCGTCGACACCCTCCTTTCCCATCAGCAGAACGTCGGCGCCGATCTCCAGCGCGCGCTGCGCGGCGACGGTGTCGGTGGAGAAGTACGGCATACCGGAGCCGGCGCCGAAGATCACGACCCTGCCCTTCTCGAGGTGCCGTATCGCCCGGCGCGGGATGTAGGGCTCGGCTACCTGGCCCATCGTGATCGCGGTCTGCACCCGCGTCTCGATGCGGAGCTTCTCCAGGAAATCCTGCAGGGCCAGACAGTTCATCACCGTGCCGAGCATGCCCATGTAGTCGGCCCGTGAGCGATCCATTCCCCGCAGCTGCAGCTCCGCGCCGCGGAAGAAGTTGCCCCCGCCGACGACGACCGCGACCTGGACGCCCGTCGTGACCACCTCGGCGATCTGGCGGGCGATGGAGTTGACGACTTCGGGATCCACCCCGAGCTTGCCGCCGCCGAACACCTGACCGGACAGCTTCAGCACCACGCGCCGGTAACCGCCGGTGTCGATGTCGGACGCCTGCGCGACGCGACCGGTCATCGTGGCGGCGGATTGCTCCTCGGCGGACAGGTCTCGACCTTCCTGACCCCCGAAACGGGTGGCTGTGCCGTGGTCCATCGCGCCGGCCTCCTCGATCTGTCCCGCCCGTTGCTCCCCAACACGAGTGAGCGTCTGCTCACACAGTAGTCAGCCCTGGCCGACCTCGAACCGCACGAACCGTGTCACCGCGATACCCGCGTCCTCGAGCATCGCCTCGACCGTCTGCTTGCTGTCCTTCACCGAGGGCTGCTCGAGGAGCACCGTGTCCTTGAAGAAGCCGTTCAGCCGACCCTCGACGATCCTGCCGAGTGCCTGCTCGGGCCTGCCTTCCTCGCGAGCCGTCGCCTCGGCGATCTCCCGCTCCTTGGCGACCACCTCGGCAGGAACGTCGTCGCGGCTGACGTACCCCGGGCGCATCGCGGCGATCTGCATCGCCACGCCCCGGGCCGCGACCTCGTCGTTCCCCTCGTAGGCGACGATGACGCCGACAGTCGGGGGGAGGTCGCTGGCGCGGCGGTGCAGGTAGACAGCGCTCGGGCCGTCGACGTACGCGACCCGACCGAGCTGGATCTTCTCGCCGATGACGGCGGCCACCGATGCGATCGCATCGTTGACGGTACGACCGTCGGCGACCTTCGCTGCGCCGGCAGCCTCGGGATCACTCGCCTTTGCCGTCGCCACGGCGGCAACCACGTCGGCAGCGAGCCGCTGGAAGTCGTCACTCTTGGCCACGAAGTCGGTCTCGCTGTTGAGCTCGATGAGCGCGCCGTCCCGGCTGGCGACCAACCCGGCACTGGCGGTCCGCTGTTCGCCCCGCTCGCGGATCTTCCTGTCACCCTTGATCCGCAGGACCTCGATGGCCTTGTCGACATCGCCGTCAGCCTCTTCGAGCGCTCGCTTGCAGTCCATCATCCCGGCGCCGGTGAGGTCGCGTAGCTTCTTCACTTCCTGGGCGGTGATGTTCGCCATTTCCTCGTCTTTCTTCTGTCTGTCAGCCGGTTTGGCGCGGCCACCAGGCTACGGGGCCGGGAGGCCGAACCGGCGGTGTGGCGCTTGCCCGTTCTGGTGGGTCAGGCGGGCTCTTGGCTCGTGCCTCCGGCGGCGTCGGCGATAGGCTCGGCCGGAGGCTCCGAGGGCGCTGGGGTGGGTGCCGGCGCGGCGTCCGGTGCGCGATGGCCGCTGGGCGCCGGCTCCGCCGCCTCTGAGTCGGTCGAAGGCTCCGCCGCCTCCGTGCCGGTCGACGGTACTGCCGCCACCGGGTCGGTCGCCGGTACTGCCGCCACCGGGTCGGTCGAAGGGCTCACGACAGATGCGTCCGCCGACGCAGCCGCGGCAACCGCCGTGGCCACAGCGGGCGGCGCATCGGCAGAGCCCTGCAGCAGCTCACGCTCCCACTCCGCCAGCGGCTCCTCCGCTCCGAGCTCGGCTCCGGTCGGCTCGTCACCGGCCCTGACACCCGCCCGGGCCATCAGACCTTCGGCAACCGCGTCCGCGACGACCCGGGTGAGCAATGTCACCGAGCGGATCGCGTCGTCGTTGCCAGGAATCGCGTAATCGACCTCGTCCGGATCACAGTTGGTGTCGAGAATCCCGACGATCGGTATGCCGAGCTTCTTGCACTCGTCGA
>JBKPNJ010000050.1:0-8564 GCA_046732575.1 Actinomycetota bacterium | reverse complement strand
GCGTCGCCCGCTCCGGCGGGTCGGCGACGCCGGTGTCGACCCGATCGACATAGCCGCCCTCGACCTCAACCAGGACCGCGTCCTCGAGCCGGCCGGGACCCAACCAGGCCTGCTCGCACCAGTACGCGTCCGTCGTCATCGGGCTTGGCCCTGACCGTCGGTCGAAAGCGCGGCGAGCACCG
Organism: Actinomycetota bacterium; assembly: GCA_046732575.1. GTDB lineage: Bacteria > Actinomycetota > Actinomycetes > Propionibacteriales > Nocardioidaceae > JBKPNJ01. The sequence continues at coordinate 8,382 of JBKPNJ010000050.1, read as the reverse complement.
TTGAGAGTGCGTCGACACCGGCCAGGCAGTCGGCTTCGTCCGCGTGCTCCTCGGGGGAGTGGGAGACCCCGGTCGGGTTGCGGACGAACAGCATCGCGGAGGGGACGCCGGCGCTCGAGAGCACCCCGGCGTCGTGTCCGGCGCCGGTGGCGAGAACTGGCACACCGCCGAGCAGCTGCCCGAGCCGTTCGCGAAGCGCGGTGTCGAACAGCACCGACGATGCCACCGACTCCGCGACGAGCCGCACAGCCGTGCCGTCTCGAGCCGCGCGAGCCCGCGCCTGGCCCTCGATCTGTGCCAGGAGTCCCGTGAGAGTGTCCTCGTCCTCGGCCCGCGCATCCAGCCAGGCCAGCACCCGCGAGGGGATCGCGTTCGTGCCGTTCGGCTCCACCTGGAGACGGCCGAAAGTGGCCCGTGCCTCCGCCAGCCGCGCCTGCTTGTTGGCGGCCAGGGCGGTCATCGCGTACGTCAGCATCGGATCGCGGCGGTCGTCCATGGAGGTCGTGCCCGCGTGGTTGGCCGCACCCGTGAACTCCAGCCGGTACCGCCCGTGCGGCCAGATCGCACTGGCAACGCCGACGGACGCGTCATCGTCGACGAGACCTCGTCCCTGCTCGACGTGCAGCTCCACGAAGCGGCCGATCGCGCCGATCAGCTGCTCTTCGCGCCCGAGCTCACCGGGATCACGGCCCGCCCGACGGAGTGCCTCATCCATCGTGTATCCGTCACCGTCGCGCAGGCAGCGCGCGGTCTCCGGGTGGAGCGTGCCCGTCAGCAGCCGTGACCCGGCGCACGCGACGCCGAACCGCGCCCCCTCCTCCTCGACGAAGTTGACGACGGCCAACGGACGCGCCGGGCGTACACCGCTCTCGCGAAGCCGGTCGACCGCGGCGAAGGCGGAGACGATGCCGAGGGGGCCGTCGAAGGCTCCGCCGTCCGGTACCGAGTCAAGGTGTGAGCCGACGACGAGTGCATCACCGGCGTCTGGATCTCCCCACCATGCCCACTGGTTGCCGTTGCGGTCCACCAGCAGGTCCAGCATCCGGTGCTGCGCCTGGTCGGCGAACCACTCCCGCAGCGCATGGTCGGCGGCGGTCCAGGCGAACCGCCGGTAGCCGCCGGTGTCAGGATTTCGCCCGATGCCTTCGATCGATGCCCACATCGACTGGAAGTCACGCACGTGGTCGACCTCCTCGGGCTAGCGTGGCGTGATGCTCATTGTCGAGGATCTCCTGCTGCTGCTCACCGACGCCACCTCGGGAAGGCCTCGGGTGAGATCGACCGAGCTCGACCTGTCGCTCGCCGGAGCGGTGCTCATCGAGCTGGCGATGGCCGGCAAGGTCGACGTCACCGGTCCCGATGACACCGGACGCGCGGGCCGCCTCGTCGTCCGTGACCCTGCCCCGACCGGAGACTCCCTGCTCGACGAGCCCCTCGCCCGGCTGTCGGCGAACCCGGGTCGCAAGCCGGGCAGGGGGCTTGACCTGATCAAGAAGGACCTGCGCGCAGCGACCTACCGGCGCCTTGTCGAACGCGGCACAGTCCGCAGCGAGAGCGGCAAGATCCTCGGTATCTTTCCGATCCACAGATGGCCGGCACAGGACGTCGCCCAGGAGACCCGCATCCGTCGTGCTCTGCACGATGCACTCGTGGTGGGGACCACTCCACAGCCTCAGACCGCCGCCCTCATCTCCTTGCTGCAGGCCATCAAGGCTGTCAACAAGGTCCTCGACATACCCAGGGAGGACCGCTCGGCGGTCAAGGAGCGGGCAAGGCAGATTGCTCATTACGCGTGGGCGGCGGACGCTGTCCGCAAGGCGGTCGACGCGGTCAACTCCGCGGTGGTCGCGGCAGTCGTCGCCGGCTCCGTGGCCGCGGGGAGCTCGGGGTAGCGATGGAGTTCGCGGAGGTCGTGAGGCGCCGGCGGATGGTGCGCGCATACACCGACGAGCCGGTCGACACGGCGATGGTCGAGCGGATGCTCGCACACGCGCGCCGGGCGCCGAGCGCTGGCTTCTCGCAGGGTTGGGCCTTCCTGTTGCTCGACGAGCCGCAGATGACCGAGCGCTTCTGGGCAGCGACCACCACGGAGGAGGACAGTCCCGACCTTTGGCTGCAGGGCATGCGCGGCGCCCCGGTGATCATCGTGCCGCTGTCGTGCAAGCAGGCTTACCTTGATCGCTATGCGGCGCCCGACAAGGGGTGGACCGACCGGGACGAGAGCCGGTGGCCGGCCCCCTACTGGGACATCGACACCGGGATGGCGTCGCTGCTGATCCTGCTCAGCGCGGCGGACCTGGGGCTGGGCGCCTGCTTCTTCGGGATCCCTCCCGACCACATCGGCGCTTTCCGGGCCGAATTCGGTGTCCCGGATGATCACCATCCGATCGGTGCGATATCCATCGGTCATCCCGCGCGCGACCGCCGGTCGCCGTCGTTGCGACGAGGTCGCCGGGGAGCCGACGAGGTCGTGCACCGCGGTCAGTGGTGACGGGTGCGTGATCCGACGTTCAGCCCCGGGCACGACGTCGACGCGACGCCCGGTCATCGGCCGACTGGGAATCGCTCAGCAACGCGAGCACCGCGGCCTCGATCGCGCCGTGGGTGGCCGGTGAACCTTCGTCGACGTCGTCACCGAGGCTCGTCAAGGCTCGCTCGATCGTCAGGCCGTCCTCGAAGAGGTCGACGACCCGCGAGTCGACGTAGGACGCGCGAGCCACCGCGGGTGTGTTTCCCAGGTAGTCGGCGACCTCACTCATCGCGCGTGCGATGGCACGCTTGCGCGCGGAGGGGGTCTCGGCGGCGTGGGTGGACACGGCAAGGGCGACCGCTGCCAGCACCGTCGCGTGCCACGTCCGGAAGTCCTTCGCGGAGACCTCACCGCCGATCACCTCCTTCAGATAGCCATTGATGTCGTCGGAGCTGACGTCGTGCCACCCGTCGGCACCCTTCCAGGCCAGCAGCTCCTCGCCGCCACCGCGCCGCCGTCGCATGGTCTCGATCGCCGCTCGGACGTCTTCGTCGGCGATCACCACATGCTGCTCCTTGCCCGATTTCGCATCGAACTGGAACTCGAGACGGCCACCGCGCACGTGCACGTGCTCTCTGCGCAGGGTGGCCAGGCCATAGCTGCCGTTCTCCTCGGCGTACGTCTCGCCGCCGACCCGGAAGAAGCCGAGGTCGAGCAGCCGGAACGCGGTTGCCAGCGCCTTCTCCCGTGGGGCGCCCGGCAGGCGTAGGTGCTCCGCAACCCGCTGGCGCGCCAGGGGGAGCTCCCGGGCGACGACGAGCACCCGGTCGTGCTTGGCCTGGTCGCGTTTGATCCGCCACTGGGGATGGTAGATGTACTGGCGTCTGCCGGCGGCGTCAGTTCCGACGGCCTGGATGTGCCCGTTGTCGTACGGACAGATCCACACCTCGTTCCAGGCGGGGGGTATCACCAGGCTGCGGCAGCGTTCGGTGCCCTCCTCCGCCAGCCTCTGGCCCGTCTCATCGACATAGACGAAGCCCCGGCCGGCGCGACGGCGCCTCCACCCGGGCTGGTTCGGCGACACGGTGCGCAGTCGCGGCATGGCACTAGTTTCTCCCGGTGGCCTAGGTCGGCGCAGGCAAGTCCACCGAGAGTGGCTACTTCAGGCCTGTGCAGCAGTGTTGCCCGCTGGTCGCCGCGCCTAAGCGGTTTTGAGCGACTCCACCTGCTGCCGAAGGAACTCCGTGGCGGATCGCGGTTCGACGCCGCGCTCGCGCAGTGGCGCGTCATCCCAGCGTGGCACGACCAGGTCCTGGATCAACCCGGTGCCGAAGACGGTGGCCAACTCCGGCTTGCGTTTGTCCAGCAGTCGCATCCCCAGCCGGGCTGCGAAACGCGGCATCCGCTGGCGCTTGAACCTTCGACCGGTGAGCCGTTCGGCGACCTCTATCGCCTCGTTCCGACTGAGGGACTCGGGTCCGCCGAACTCGACGACGTCGGGAGGCTCCGGCTCCACGGCTACGGCCGCGACAAGTGCCGCAACGTCATCGGTGCTCACCCAGCGCCTGGGGGTGTCACCCTTGCCGAACACGGCGACCTTGCCCGCGCCGATGTCGAAGCGTCCCAGCGGTGCGAGATGGATCTCCTGGAAGGCGTCGGGTCGCACCAGGGTGACGCGCATGGCCGACCGGCGTAGTCGCTTCTCGGTCGCGATCTTGGCCCGTTCCAGCGGTGACCCGAGAGCCGCGTCCACACCGGCGTACGAGAGATACACGAACCGCTGGACACCTGACTCCTCGGCGATGTCGACGAGGGCGGCCGTGCCGAGCTCATCGACCTCCCGCATCGAGGGGCCGCCGGCTCCGCTCAACAGTCTCGCGATCACCGTCGCGGTGCAGACGACCGTACCCACTCCTGAGCAGGCGGGCCGCAGACTGGAGGGCACGGTGAGATCCCCTCGAACGAGCTGCGCGCCGGCAGCCGTCAGCCCGTCTGCGTCGGTTTGCGGACGGACCAGGCAGCGCACCTCTTCACCGCGGTCACGCAAGGCACGCACGACGCGTCCGCCCAGCTCACCCGTCGAACCGACAACAAGGATCATCGCGTCACCTCTCGGTCAGTCGTCTCACGTCCGACCTGCAGGCCAGAGTTCGTACCCAGGCTGGGCCAACGCATCTACTCCGTCAATGCCGGTTCCCGGTGTCGGCAGGTCAGACACCGGTCCGTCAGCTGACACCGCCACGCTCGGCGCCAGAGAGCTGCTGCAGCTTCTCCAGCAGACCCGTGCGCCGTGCGTTCCACATCCCGTACTTGGCGAAGAGTCCATTGCTGACCAGCATCAGGTCCTTGAAGGGTGGGGCTCGAAACCCCTTGCTGGTATGTGGGGCATAGACCGCACCGCCGTCGGCTCCAACCTCCAGCCAGCCGGTGAACATCCTCGTGCTCAGACCTATCAGGTGCGGGTGGTAGCTGTGAGCGAGGAAGCCTGCGCGACGCCCACCAGGGGGCAGCAGATCCGGGGAACTGACGAGTCGCACGCCCGCGGGGTCGTGAGAGCCGATCGCCACCGGAACGACGACGGGCATGCCATCAGCTCCTCGGTAGGCCAGCACCCGATGCGGCAGGGCCGCTATCTGATGCACCATCGTGTCCATCGAGATGCGGGGACCGGTACCGTTCCTCGGCGGCGGCTGCGCACCAGGTGGTCCGGCCAGTGGCCGGCCGTCGACGTCAGGTGCCCCAGCGGCTGCTAGATCCGGCCACGAGACGACGCGCTGCACAGCGATGTCGACGAAGACCCGTTCCCGGTAGTACTCACGCAGCAGCCCGTCCCACACCGGACCGCTCTTGACAACTCCTAGATGCCGTTCGGCCTCGGGTATCAGTCCCTCGAGCCGGTCCGGGTGCGGAACCAGGTCGACGGAAGCCAACCCCTGGACGAGCACGAACCTGGGGCTGACGGAGAAGCCGTGCTCCCTGGTGTGGAACGCCAGCGCCGTCCGCGGGTTGGCGATGATGTGCTCGAGCTTCCGGCCGATGCCCAGCGAGGTCGTGAAGCTGACAACGCCACGCTCCCGGTCTCGCAGTCCGCAGGGGGCAACGCCGGTGACGATCGCCCCGCCTGAAGGCGTGAGGTACGCCGCCGCAGCCGTCAGGTCTCCGGCGATCACCTCGTCCACCTCGTCGGACCACGCGACGACGGGTCCATCCATGTTCGCTCCCTCCTCCGCTGTGCAGCCCTCGGCGTTCTCTGCCCGGGCTGCCTGGCCGGCCCCCGGTCTCCACCATTCTGGAGGCTGGCGGCGTGAGGTCCAGGCGGATGCGAGGCGACGGGTGACCGTCCTCGCGAAAGCGGACCGCGACGGACCGTGCGGCTACTGGTTTGCCGGCGCCGCGGCATGGTAGTAACACCTGCATGGAAAGGGGGGTCGGCCGCAAGCCACTTGTCGTGGTGATGGGCGTTGCCGGCTCGGGCAAGAGCGCGGTGGGCGTGCTGCTGGCCGAGCGGCTCGGCGTCGCGTACGGCGAGGCCGACGACTTCCATCCCACGGCCAACGTCGACAAGATGGCGTCCGGTCAGCCCCTTACCGACGAGGATCGGGAGCCGTGGCTGCAGGCGATCGGCGCATGGCTGCACGAGCGACGTGCCGCAGGCGCCGTCGCCAGCTGCTCTGCCCTGCGCCACCGCTACCGCGACACGCTCCGGTCACAGGCACCATCCGCATGCTTCCTGCACCTCGCCGGGAGCCACGACCTCATCGCCAGACGGATGGCGGGCCGCGACGGACATTTCATGCCGACGTCGCTGCTGGACTCGCAGTTCGCGACGCTCGAGCCGCTGGGTGACGACGAGACCGGTGTCGTCATCGACGTCGGTCGCCCCGTGCATGCCATTGTCGAGGAGTTCCTCGACTGGTGGGGCCGGTATCAGGAAACGACCAAGGAGGGTGGACACGGATGAATGACACGGTGCAGCTCGTACTGGCTACTGTCGCGGGCGTCGCGGTCATCGTCGTGTTGATCGTCGTCGCCAAGTTGCACCCGATGATCGCACTGACCCTCGGCTCTTTCACTGTCGGTGTGGTGGCGTGGCAGAACCTCAACGACACGTTCACCAGCTTCACGACTGGTGTCGGTACCACGCTCGGCGGCATCGGAGTCTTGATCGGGCTCGGTGCCATGTTCGGCAAGCTTCTGTTCGACTCCGGCGGTGCCGACCAGATCGTCGACACCCTGGTTGCCCATTCCAGTCGCGCGACGCTCCCGTGGACGATGGCCGCGGTCGGCGCGCTGATCGGCCTGCCGATGTTCTTCGAGATCGGCCTTGTCCTCCTGGTGCCGGTCGTGTTCCTCGTCTCGCGGCGGGCCGAGGTGCCGCTGATGACCGTGGCCATCCCCACGCTCGCCGGGCTGTCGGTCATGCACGGCTTCGTGCCACCCCACCCGGGACCTCTCGTTGCCGTGGCGAACCTGCAGGCCAACCTGGGCGTCACCCTCGCGCTCGGAGTGGCCATCGCCATTCCTACCGTGATCGTTGCTGGACCGCTGTTCGCGCCGCTGGCTGCCCGGCTGGTTCCGGTGGGAGCCCCCGCGCTGTTCTCCGGTGACCCTGCCGACCGCGGCCAGGCCCGCGAGTTGGAGGCCGGCACCGCGGCGGATGTGATGTCGCGCCAGGCCGGTCCCCGCCAAGGCGCGACCACGAGCCAGGCGACCGGGGTCGACGAAGACGAAGGGGAGCCGGCCCGCAGCACCACCAGCGGCGCGAGGGCGAACTTCGGAGTCGTCGTCGCCACGGTGATGCTGCCGGTCGCGTTGATGCTGCTCAAGGCTGTCGCTGACGTGGTGGGCGGAGACCCGGCAACCGAGGAATCGATCAGCTGGCTGCATTCGGCCATGGACTTCATCGGTACACCCCTGGTTGCACTGCTGATCGCCGTCCTCGTCGGCCTGTTCACGCTAGGCGGCCCGGCCGGCATGGGAAAGAACGAGCTCTCGAGAACGCTGGAGCAGGCGCTTCCTCCCATCGCCGGCATCCTGCTGATCGTCGGGGCCGGCGGCGGATTCAAGCAGACGCTGATCGACTCAGGCGTCGGCGAGGTGATCACCAGCTTCGCCAAGGACAGCGGAATATCCGTCCTCTTCCTCGGCTGGCTGGTGGCCGCACTGGTCCGCCTCGCCACCGGCTCGGCGACGGTCGCCACCATCACGGCGTCCGGCATCCTGGCGCCGGTCGCTCAGTCGATGGACCTGACCACCGGACATACCTCCCTGCTGGTGCTCGCGATCGGCGCAGGGTCGCTGATCTTCTCCCACGTCAACGATGCCGGCTTCTGGCTGATCAAGGAGTTCTTCGGTATCACCGTCCTCGAGAACATCAAGACCTGGTCGGTGATGGAGACAATCATCTCGGTCGTCGGGCTGGTGCTCGTGCTGCTTGTCGGGGTCGTGGTCTAGCCCCGAGCCGCTCAGCCCTCGCGCATCGGAATGCGGACGTCGCGTTCGGACGCGACCGCCGCCGCCTCCTCGTACCCGGCGTCGACGTGGCGGATGACGCCCATCCCCGGGTCGTTGGTGAGCACCCGCTCCGCCTTCAGCCCGGCGATCTCGGTGCCGTCCACGACACACACCTGGCCGGCGTGGATCGACCGGCCGATGCCCACCCCACCACCATGGTGGATCGATACCCACGAGGCGCCGGAGGCGACGTTGACCATTGCGTTGAGCAACGGCCAGTCCGCGATCGCATCAGACCCGTCGAGCATCGCCTCGGTCTCGCGGTACGGTGACGCGACGGAGCCGCAGTCCAGGTGGTCCCGCCCGATGACGATCGGGGCGGACACCTGTCCTGAGGACACCATGTCGTTGAAGCGCATCCCGGCCAGGTGCCGCTCCCCGTACCCCAGCCAGCAGAT
>JBKPNJ010000049.1:0-7739 GCA_046732575.1 Actinomycetota bacterium | reverse complement strand
CACCTGCCCCGGCCACGCCCGGCCCACTGACCTCGCGATGCTGATCGGCGCTCGATGTCGTCGCCTTGCTGCTCTGCCCAGGCCAGGCATTGCCTTGCAGTGTTGAGTTCTGCCAGGTCCCGCTGCGGGATGACAGCAGTGCGGGTTCGCCTTGTCCACTGGCCGGAGGTCTCCGCCGAGGGCAGCAGAGCAACGCCCGCAACCACCTCGCCCGCAGGCTGGACCGTGCCACGCCCCACCAAGCCCCTGCCCGAGCAGTGATGCCGACTCCCCAGCCGATGGGTCGGTCCGGCCGCACCCGTGGCGCGTCCACTGGGTCCTGCCTTGGTGCGGCCAACACGATGCATCTCCCTCAACGACGACCGGCGGACCGCCTCAGGCACGAGAGCGCCACCGTGACTACTCATCGTGTTGATGATGACGCTCCGGTGTACCCGCGCGGCCCTGAGATCCGCCGAGCCAGGCCGTCGGTAGTCTGACCTGGGTCGCGCCAACGTCGGCAAGCGCGCTGGTCGGAGGAAGACGCCGTGCACGTTCTCACGTCACATCACCTGCGACGGGCGATGGCCACCACGGCTGCCGTCATCGCGACCGCGGGGTTGTCCGGATGCGGCGGCAACTTCCACGCCCAGACCGACCAGATCTATCAACCGGCGGTCGGCAGCAACAGCCGCGAGGGCCAGGTCTATGTCCTCAACGCCTTGCTGGTCGCCGGCGACGGGAGCCACGGCGCGCTGGTCGCGGGGCTTCTCGACCAGGCCGCGGCCGACGACACCCTCACCAGCGTCACGGCCAAGACGAGCAAGGACAAGGACCTGACCGTCACGATCATCGATGGCCAGATCCCGCTGCCGTCACGGACGCTGGTGCGACTCTCACAGGACGCCGACGTCGCCGTCTCCGGGCAGACCGGCGACCTGACACCGGGAGGGACGGCCAGCGTGACGTTCACCTTCCAGAACGCAGACCCGGTCACCCTGGACGCGCCTATCGTGTCGAGGGAGGGAGCCTACGCGGACGTGCCCCTGCCCAGTCCCTCACCAACGGCGTCATCCAGCCCTGCTCCTCCGACGCCGACGCAGAGTCCGTGAGGCTTCATGCCTCGTAGCGGTAGCCAAGCCCTCTGACCGTCACCAGCGCTCGCGGGTTGGCAGGGTCCGGCTCCACCTTCGCCCGTAGTCGTTTGACGTGTACGTCGAGCGTCTTGGTGTCGCCGACGTAGTCAGCGCCCCAGACTCTGTCGATGAGCTGTGCCCGGGTGAGGACCCGGCCGGAGTTGCGAAGGAACAGCTCCAGCAGCTCGAACTCCTTCAGCGGCAGGCGTACCTCTGAACCGTCCACGGTGACCACATGGCGCTCGACGTCCATTCGCACCCTGCCCACCTCGAGCGTCGGCGAGGCGGGATCGGCCTCCTGCCCACGGCGGAGCACGGCCCGAACCCGCGCGACCAGCTCACGCGGGCTGTAGGGCTTGGTGATGTAGTCGTCGGCTCCAAGCTCCAGCCCAACGACCTTGTCGACCTCCGCATCCTTGGCGCTGACCATGATCACCGGAACTGTCGAGACCTGACGCAGCCTCCGACACACCTCCGTGCCCGGGAGTCCCGGCAGCATCAGATCGAGCAGCACGATGTCCGCGCCGGTACGGTCGAACTCGACCAGCGCCGCCGGCCCGGTCCCGGCCACCGCCACCTCGAACCCTTCCTTGCGCAGCATGTACGCGAGCGCTTCGCTGTAGCTCTCCTCGTCTTCGACGACGAGCACCCTCGTCATCGGGCAGCCTCCTCGCTGCGAGGAGTCTCGGGCAGGCGCTCATCGACGTGCCGGGGCCCGGTCTCGCGGCGTTGGGTACCACTTGGCCGGTCGACCGCCTGGTCGGAGACGGCTGGAAGTGACAACGTGAAGGATGATCCCTCACCCTCGACGCTCCAGACCCTCACCTCTCCGCCATGGCTGGCGGCGACATGCTTGACGATGGACAGCCCGAGACCTGTGCCACCGGTCGTCCTGGCTCGGGCCGGATCCACGCGGTAGAACCTCTCGAAGATGCGGTCAAGCTCGGTGGGTGGGATCCCGATCCCCTGGTCGGTGACCGTGAGGCCCACCATGGGAGGGTCCGCCTTCGCCGTCACGACCACCCGGCACCCGTTGGAGCTGTAGTCGACGGCGTTCTCGACCAGGTTGCCCAGGGCCGCCAGCACCTGCTCCCCGTTGCCGAGCACGCACAGGCCGAGCTGGCCGCCTCTTTCCAGCGTGATGTCCTTGTTCTGCGCGTCGACACGCGACCGGTCGATCGCCCGGTCGATGATCGTGTCGACGTCGACGCGGTTCGGCCGCTCGAGCGGATCGTCACCCTGCAGCCGGCTGAGCTCGATGATCTGCTGGACGAGCCTGCTCAGCCGTTCGCTCTCGTTGCGCATCCGCCCGGCGAACCGGATCACTGCCTCAGGATCCTCGGCGGCCTCGTCCACCGCCTCGGCCAGCAGCATGATCGCGCCGATGGGGGTCTTGAGCTCATGGCTGACGTTCACCACGAAGTCGCGCCGGATCGCGTCGACGCGGCGCTCCCTGGTGCGGTCCTCGACAAGCACGAGAACGAGACGACTGCTCAGCGGGGCGACCCGCGCCGCGACCTGCGAGGGCGGAGTCGTGCGGCCGCTGCGCAGCGTGAACTCTCCCTCGCGGATCTGACCGTCTCGGCGCACCTGCCTGACCAACTCGACGAGGTCGTCGACGACAAGCCGGTCGCCGCGGACCAGGCCGAGGGCGTGGGCAGGTGCACTGGCCTTGAGGACCTCGTCATCGGGGCCGATGACGAGGGCAGACGAGCGCAGAACCGCCAGTACCGCCGTGACCCCGGCGGGTACTGCGGGCTCGGGTTGTTGGGGTACGGACCGCTGCGTCGTCTCGCTGATTCTCCAGGCGAGCACGGCCGACCCACCAAGCACAGCACCGAGCCCGCCGGCGAGCGCCGCGGTCAGGGTCTGGTCCACAACCTCGATCGTACGCAGCCGACCCACCGTACTTCGCCGCGTCGAGCGCGTCGGCACCTGGGGTTTCGGCTGGTATTCACCCTGCGTTCATGCCGTGCACCCGGCTGGTCACCTCATGACCCTACGGTGGACTGCATGCGCAACCTCTACCACGACCAGCTCGACTCGATCATCGAAGAACTGGTGATCATGACCGGGAATGTCAGGACCGCCCTGCGTGACGCGACCACGTCGCTGCTGGACGCTGACGTCTCACTCGCCGAGCGGGTGATCGGCTCCGACGACGAAGTGGACCAGGAGCGGGAGAGGATCGAGGAGCGAGCCTTCGAGCTGCTCGCTCGCCAGCAACCGGTCGCGGGCGATCTGCGGATGCTCGTCGCCGCGTTGCGGATGGTGGCCGACCTGGAGCGGATGGGTGACCTGTCTGTCCATGTGGCCAAGGTCGCCCGGCTTCGCTATCCGGGTCGGGCGATACCGGCGGAGCTGGTGCCGACCATCCAGCGGATGGCCGATGTCGCCGAAGAGATGGTCGGGGGGGCCGCTCAGATCGTGGCCGATCGGGATGTCCACGCGGCTCAAGCGCTCGAGGCACAAGACGACGACATGGACCAGCTGCGCCGTTCACTGTTCCTGACGCTGCTGTCCGACGACTGGGACCACGGGGTCGAGGCCGCTGTCGACATAGCACTGCTCGGTCGCTACTACGAACGCATCGCCGACCATGCCGTCTCGATGGCCAGGCGCGTGGTCTACCTGGTCACCGGACAGCATCCGCTCACGATCGGCTGAACCGGCCGGCTCAGCGGCCCTGGTTCCTGACCGCCTCGATCGCGGCTGCGGCGGCCTCGGGGTCGAGGTACTCACCACCGACCGTCTGCGGGCGCAGCTCCGCATCCAGCTCGTACAGCAACGGGATACCCGTGGGAACGTTGAGGTTGACCACCTGCTCGTCCCCCAGTCCGTCCAGATGCTTGACCATGGCACGCAACGAGTTGCCGTGGGCCGCGACGAGCACCGTGTGCCCGATCAGCAGGTCGGGCACTATCGCGTCATACCAGTAGGGAAGCAGCCGGGCGACGACGTCCTTGAGGCACTCGGTTCGCGGCATGATCTCATCGGGCAGGTGCCGGTACCGGGGGTCTCCGACCTGGCTGAAGCGGTCGTCGTCGTCAAGCGGTGGTGGTGGCGTGTCGTACGAGCGCCGCCAGCGCATGAACTGCTCCTCGCCGTACTCCTCCAGCGTTGCCTTCTTGTCCTTGCCCTGCAGGGCTCCGTAATGCCGCTCGTTGAGCCGCCAGCTGTAGCGAACGGGGATCCACAGCCTGTCGATGCCACCGAGGCAGTAATGGGCGGTCTGAATCGCCCGGCGGAGCAGTGAGGTGTGCAGCACATCGGGTTGCAGGGCGCGCTCGCGCAGCAGCTCGGCGGATCGCCGACCCTCCACCTCACCCTTGTCGCTGAGGCCGACGTCGACCCAGCCGGTGAAGAGGTTCTTGGCGTTCCATTCGCTCTCGCCGTGTCGAAGCAGGACCAGGCGGTACGGCGCACTCATGGCCGCGACCCTATAGCCCGGCGCTGCACCCGCGCAGGGTCTCGTACGCCCGGTGGGGCCGATGTGTCACGCCGGCAGTGATGGGTACCACCGCAGCATGGCTCCAGACCCGCCGGTCGTCGCCGGACGATACCGGCTCGAGGCTGTCCTGGGCCGGGGAGGGATGGGGCAGGTCTGGCGGGCCCATGACATAACGCTGGACCGAGCTGTCGCGGTGAAGGAGATCCTGTTCCCCTCAGGAGTGGCCGAGGAGGAGCGGAACGACCTGAGGGCCCGGATGATGCGGGAGGCGAGGCTGACAGCCCGGCTGAGCCACCCAGGGATCGCCACCACTTTCGACGTCGTGCTGCACGATGACCGCCCGTTCATCGTGATGGAGCTGGTCGACGCGGTAAGCCTGTCGGAGGAGATCAAGCGCCTTGGGCCACTCGCACCCGGGAGGGTTGCCGTCATCGGGGTGAACCTCCTGGATGCGCTCGAAACGGCACACCGGCAGGGAATCATCCACCGCGACGTGAAGCCCAGCAACGTGCTCCTCTCCCCGGACAGCCGCGTCATCCTCACCGACTTCGGCATCGCGACCAGTGACACCGACCCTGCCCTGACCGCGACCGGCCTGTTGGTCGGGTCGCCGACCTACATGTCACCGGAGCGGTTGCGGGGGGAGACCACCGGCCCGCCGGCCGACATCTGGTCGCTCGGGGCGACGCTGTACAGCGCGGTCGAGGGAGCACCGCCGTTTCGCGCGGACACGACCATGGGCACGATCACCTCGGTTCTTACCGACGAAGTGCCCGTCCCGACGGTTTCCGGTCCGCTGCGTGACGTGCTGCTGGGCATGCTGCACAAGGATCCGCGGATGCGGTTCAGCAGCGCGCAGGTCCGCTCGGGGCTGGAGGCGACGATCCGTGAGGAGAGGTCTGCCAACGAGGAGACCCGGCGCATCGAGGAGATGCCGGCACCTTCCCCGCTGCTACCCGGCTCGGACCTCTACAGTCCGGGCGAGCAGACCACTGTCACACCACCGCAGCGGGAAACGGCACCGGCCGACGACCAGCCGGCCGACGGCCAGCCTGTCGGCTACGAACAGGTCGGCTACGAGCAGCTCGGCTACGCCGCCGATCCGAGCACCGAGGGCCAGCCTGCCCGTCGGCGCCCGGGGGTAAGGACGCTGCGGCTCGGCCTGGTGCTGGTCGTGGTTGTCGCCGCCGCGGTGATCGGTGCCATCTGGCTGCAGCGGGATCCCGGCGGGGGCGACGGCTCGGCCGGGCCCTCCAGCCGGTCCACCGGAACGGGTTCTGGCCAGGGGCCGTCGTCCTCGCTGTCGTCACCCTCGGACTCGTCCGCAACGTCCCCGTCCACGTCCTCATCCCCGCAGTCGCCGAACGCAGCAGCGATACCTGATGGATACCGGCTGCAGCGCGACCCGCTCGGCTTCCAGGTGGCGGTTCCCGACGGATGGGAGCGCAGACTCGACGCCCCGACCCGCGTCGACTTCGTCTCACCGGACGGGACGGAGTTCCTCCGCGTCGACCAACAACCGCAGGCGGGTCCCGATGCGGCCCAGGCATGGCGAGACATCGAGCCGTCGGTCGCCGACTCCCTCGACGGCTACCACCGCATTCGGATCGAACCGGTCACGTACCGCGGCTGGAACGCCGCCGACTGGGAGTTCACCTGGGAAGGCAGCGGTGGCACGATCCATGTCATCGACCGAGGTATCGCCACCGACACCAAGGGGTGGGCGCTGTACGTGTCGGCGCCGGATGCGACGTGGACCACGAAGGGACTGCCCCTGTTCGAGACCGCGACTGAGACGTTCCGGCCCACGTCCTGACGCCTCTGCGCGGTCAGGATGTGCGCCGGGGACCGTGAGCTGACGCACCTCTCTGGTCAGGGACTGTCACCGGAGACTCGCTGGGACTGACCGCGCAGCTCGTCGATCAGCTTGGAGGCCGCGGACTTGGTGAGGTCGGGCGGAATGGTCGCGCCGGTGTCGACGGCAAGTGTCTGCAGATACGACAGCTGAGCCTGGGTCGCCGGTTCGTCACCGGTGGCCCAGTCCTCGGGGTCCTTTGCCGGGCCACCGGCATTCGGGTTCGTCGTCATGTCGCTGGCGTACCCTTCTCGCGGTCGGGTACACCCCAGACCCCTGAACCGTGAACGACACCAAGGGGTGAGCATGACCGAGAACGTGGACCGGAGCGAGACCTACCACGGCTACAGCGTCGACGACGAGGACCAGCCTCAGTCGACCGGCGACAGCATGGCCGACGACCGTGGGCTCGATGAGCCTCTCGACGAGGGGTACTCGCCGCCGGAGAAGTGGTCTGCCGGACAGAAGTACGGAAACACGCCGCTCGAGGAGGAGCTGGGCGAGACGCTCGAGCAGCGCCTCGCACAGGAGGAGCCGGAGCCTGACCCGTACGAGCTGGCCGCCAGCGAGGCCGAGGACGTCGGTGGCGAGGTGGGCTCCGAGCGGTCCGGGCGCCTGGTCGCGGATGATGAGGGCGTGGCGGAGGACACCGAGAGCGACCTGGTCGCCCGCGACATCGGCATCGACGGCGCCGCCGCGAGCGCCGAGGAGGCCGCTGTCCATGTCATCGAGGAGTAGCACCACCTGGCGCTGACGTCGGCTTCTGCAGCCATCCCCGGAACGCATCCAGGTTCCCGGTGGGCTCGCCGCGAGCTCGCCGCCACTCCCACTCCTTGCGGATGGACGTGGCGAACCCGAGCTCCAGGATCCGGTTGAACGACTCGTCGGCGTAAGTCAGCACCGATCCGAGCAGCCGGTCGACCTCGTCCTGGGTGACCGCTGACAGGGGGACCCTTCCGACGAGGTAGATGTCCCCAGCGTGATCGACGGCGAAGGCCACCGCGTAGAGCCGGAGGTTCCGCTCCAGCAGCCAGCGATAGACGACCTCCCGGTTCTCGTCCGGGTTGCGCGCCACGAACGCCGAGATTGCCAGCGACTGCTCACCTACCCGCAGGGAGCAGGCGGTCTGCAGCTTGCGCTCACCCGGCAGCGTCGCGGTGAAGACGCCGGTGTCGGGTTCCTCGAACGCCAGGCCGTGCTCGATCAGCGCCGCTCGCACGATTGCGGTGGCGGACTCGCGCTGGGTCACTCCGCCACCGCCAGCTGCTCGTCTCGCATGGACACCATCGCCAACCGGTAGGCGTCAAGAGTCCGCACC